>NZ_VHTC01000009.1:0-137822 GCF_013048685.1 Vibrio sp. A8-1 | reverse complement strand
ATGCCAAAGCCTGTATGGTGCGTTTTTTACAGTTATGTGCTTCCGAACCTGAGATTTCTAAAGTACCGATCATGGTTGACTCGTCGAAGTGGGAAGTTATTGAAGCGGGGTTAAAATGCATTCAAGGTAAAGGGATTGTTAACTCTATCTCTTTAAAAGAAGGTAAAGCGAAATTTATTGAACAAGCAAAGCTGGTTCGCCGTTATGGCGCGGCCGTGATTGTGATGGCATTTGATGAAGTGGGTCAAGCGGATACCCGTGAGCGTAAAGTAGAGATCTGCAGCAATGCGTATCGCATCTTAGTCGATGAAGTCGGTTTTCCACCGGAAGATATTATCTTTGACCCCAATATTTTTGCGATTGCCACAGGGATTGATGAACACAATAACTATGCGGTCGATTTTATTGAAGCGATTGCGGACATCAAACGTGACTTACCTTATGCGATGATTTCCGGTGGGGTATCTAACGTTTCTTTTTCATTTCGAGGCAACAACTACGTTCGAGAGGCGATTCATGCCGTATTCCTCTACCACTGTTTCAAGCACGGTATGGATATGGGTATCGTTAATGCAGGTCAGTTGGAAATTTATGACAATGTGCCAGTCAGCTTGCGTGAAGCAGTAGAAGATGTGGTTTTAAATCGCCGCCCTGATGCCACGGAGCGCTTACTTGAGATGGCAGAGCAGTACCGTGACAATGCGGTTGGTAAAGTTGATGATCCGGCCTTACTCGAGTGGCGTAGTTGGCCAGTAGCAAAGCGTTTAGAGCACGCTTTGGTGAAAGGAATTACGGAATTTATTATTGAAGATACTGAGGAAGCTCGCCAGCAATCAGCAAGACCATTGGATGTGATTGAAGGTCCGTTGATGGATGGTATGAACGTTGTTGGTGATTTATTTGGTGAAGGTAAAATGTTTTTACCTCAGGTGGTTAAATCGGCGCGAGTGATGAAACAGGCGGTGGCTTACCTTGAGCCGTATATTAATGCGCTCAAACAGGCCAGTTCTGCTAATGGAAAAATTTTACTCGCGACGGTGAAGGGCGATGTACACGACATCGGTAAAAATATTGTTGGTGTGGTACTGCAGTGTAATAATTACGAAATTATAGATCTTGGCGTAATGGTACCGTGTGAGCAAATCCTGAAAGTCGCCAAAGAGCAGCAAGTGGATATTATTGGTTTGTCTGGTTTGATTACGCCTTCACTAGATGAAATGGTCCATGTTGCTAAAGAGATGGAGCGACAAGGTTTTAGTTTACCGTTATTGATTGGTGGCGCGACAACCTCTAAGGCGCATACCGCAGTCAAAATTGAACAAAATTATCGTCATCCTGTCGTCTATGTGAATAACGCGTCACGCGCGGTTGGAGTGTGCAGCGCTTTGTTATCGGATGAATTACGGCCCGCATTTATTGAAAAGTTGGATCTCGATTATCAACGTACCAGAGAGCAGCATGCGCGCAAAACCCCGAAGACACGCCCGATCAGTTTAGATAAAGCGCGTGCTAATAAAGTCGCTATTGATTGGCAAACCTATACACCGCCAACGCCAGCTAAACCTGGTATCCATGTCTTTGATAATTGCTCAATTGCCGTATTACGCCAGTATATCGATTGGACTCCTTTCTTTATGACGTGGTCTTTGATGGGGAAATACCCAGCCATTTTGCAGCACGAAGAAGTCGGTGAAGAAGCACAGCGTTTATTTCACGATGCTAATACACTCTTAGATAGAGTGGAGCGAGAAGGATTACTGCAAGCGAAAGGTATTTGTGGTTTGTTTCCTGCTGCCAGTGTGGGTGATGATATTGAGGTCTATGCCGATGAAACACGCACTGAGGTTGTGCATGTTTTACACCATTTACGCCAACAGACTGAAAAACCGAAAGGGGCGAACTATTGTCTTGCCGATTACATTGCTCCGAAATCGTCAGCTAAGCGAGATTGGATTGGCGCTTTTGCCGTGACGGGTGGGATTGGAGAAAGGGAGCTTGCCGATGCTTATAAAGCACAAGGGGATGATTATAATGCGATCATGATTCAAGCGGTGGCGGATCGTCTCGCGGAAGCCTTTGCTGAGTACTTACATGAGCGAGTGCGTAAAGAAATCTGGGGCTATGCGGCAGAGGAAGATCTGGCTTGTGATGATTTGATCCGCGAAAAGTATCAAGGTATTCGCCCGGCACCCGGTTATCCGGCTTGTCCTGAGCACACTGAAAAAGGCACGCTATGGCAATTGCTATCGGTTGAAGAAAATATAGGCATGTCGTTAACCAGTAGTTACGCGATGTGGCCTGGGTCATCGGTATCGGGATGGTATTTTTCTCATCCAGATTCACGTTATTTTGCTATAGCTCAGATCCAAGAAGATCAAGTTCAAAGTTATGCTGAGCGTAAAGGTTGGGATAAATTAACCGCCGAAAAGTGGCTTGGCCCCAATATTAATGGTTAATACTCCAAATAGACAGGTCGCATTATGACGACCTGTCTATTTGAGTTTAGTGTTATTCAAATAACTCTTGATGCAGCTTTTGAATGACCGATTTAGAGACGTGGCTATTGACTAAAAAGCAGAGATTATGGGCGCTGGCACCGTAACAAATCATACGTAGATTAAATTCATCCAACACACCGAAGACCTGTTTGGCGTAGCCGGGTCTATCTTTCATCTTATTACCAATCAGCGCAACTAAGCAGAGATCGTGTTCGACTTCTACCGTACATAAAGCCTCTAACTCTTGGCGAACGTGCTGCGGTAATTCTGGATTTCCGCCCGATGTATCGGTTTTATCTAAGGTTAGCGATACGCTAATTTCTGAAGTCGTGATCAGATCTACAGAAATCTTATGTTTTGCCAAAATCTCAAACACTTTGGCTAAAAAACCATAAGCATGAAACATGTTAGCACTGCGTAGCGTTACCATGGTTTGATTACAGCGCAGTGCAAGTGCTCGAAACAGTGGCGTACTATCGACTTGTTGACGAATCCAAGTGCCTCCGGCTTGCGGAGCTTTGGAAGACCCAACAAATACGGGAATACCATGACGAATCGCAGGCACTAATGTTGAGGGATGAAGAATTTTAGCGCCAAAATTGGCCATTTCTGATGCTTCACTAAAACTGATTTCGGAAATTGGAGCGGCTTTGGCAACAATCCGTGGATCGGTGGTGTAAATACCCGGTACATCGGTCCAAATTTCTAGGCCACAGGCTTGGATTGCTTCGGCAAATAATGCCGCTGAATAATCACTGCCTCCTCGACCAAGGGTCGTGGTATTGCCTTCTTGATCGGCACCAATAAAACCTTGAGTAACCACGACGTGTTGTTGGCACAGTGGGTGTAATTTTTCAGTCACTAAAGATTGTACGGCGGCCAGCTGTGGTTCGGCTCGGCCATAGTGATCATCAGTACGCATCACTTGACGAGCATCAAAGCGTACGGCATCGACGCCACGTTCACGAAGGATTTGGGTAAGTAAATAAGTGGACATTAACTCGCCACAAGCCACAAGATGGTCGGTTAACTTTTTACTGACTTCAAACGCGGCGGCCTCTGCGGCTCGGCGTACCGTGTCTAAAATGGTTTCTATCTCAGCGCTGACCGTTTGCGGTGCGGTTAAAGACTCGATAATCGTGTAGTGAATATCCGCTAATTGCTGAATAATCATCGCTCGCTGTTGGCTCTCTTGTACTCCGTTTGCCAATTCAACCAGTAGATTGGTTACTCCTGAACAGGCACTGATCACCACTAACTTCGTCGTCGGATTATTTTCGATGATCGCGGCACAGCCGCTCATCGCTTGAAAATTAGCAACACTTGTTCCGCCAAATTTAGCGACATTGAATGCGTTCACAGTATGTCTCCCAAGACTTCCTATAAATAAAAAATAGTTGGTAATCCAACGTCCAATGTTTTGAAGAGTGTGAACTGAGAGCAAATAAAGAGGGATAACGGTTAAGCGATGTCCTCAGAAGCTCTTCACCAGTCTCGTCTGATGACAGTCACAGGGATTCAGCCCATGCAACCGGTAAATCAAAGCCTCACCTTTGTTTTACCTCGGCACTGCTCCCCATGGATCGTTTGTATTGGAGTTGAGGCTCCACAAATGATCTGCCTGGGCAGTGCTCCTCTTCTGCTATACCGTCAAGATTTAACGTGGTGTTGTTAGGTTTCGTCTCTTCGGTATAGATAGCGCATTCATTGAACGGTTTTGTTTCATTAATGTCAATTGCAAATGTTGCTACTAATGCAAATAAAAATGATCAGAATGTGAAAGTGGTTGGACCCCTAGACTTCGGTCGGATTGTGGTGGGAGATAATTTGCATTAACCTCAACCATTCACGCCATCGAAAAAGCAAGGAGCAATTATGGCTATTAGCAGTTTTATTCCACCTCGTCGGATCTTGATGGGGCCTGGACCTTCAGATATTTCACCGCAAGTATTACAGGCTTTAAGCCGACCGACCGTTGGTCATCTTGATCCATTATTTATTCGCATGATGGATGAACTGAAACAGTTACTACAATATGCTTTTCAAACCCAAAACGAATTCACGATTGCGGTTTCAGCACCAGGGAGTGCGGGTATGGAGGCCTGTTTTGTCAATTTGGTCGAACCTGGTGACAAAGTGATTGTCTGTCGTAATGGGGTGTTTGGGGAGCGAATGCGAGAAAATGCCGTTCGCTGTGGCGGACAAGTGGTTGTGATTGATGATGAATGGGGAAAGCCAGTTTCAATCGAAAAAGTAGCCGCTACGTTAGCTGAACACAGCGATGCGAAAATTTTGGCTTTTGTACATGCCGAGACCTCAACGGGTGCTTGCAGTGATGCGCAAGCCCTCAGTCAATTAGCAAAACAGTATGGCATGTTGACAATCGTGGATGCCGTGACATCGCTTGGTGGTGTACCGCTATTGGTCGATGAGTGGCAACTGGATGCGGTGTATTCTGGAAGTCAGAAATGCCTATCTTGTGTGCCCGGTTTATCACCATTAACTTTTTCTCCCGCTGCGATTGATAAAATACACGCGCGTACCACACCGATTCAAAGTTGGTTCCTAGACCAAAGCTTAGTCCTCGGGTATTGGAGTGGGGCAAGCAAACGCAGTTACCACCATACGGCTCCTGTGAATAGCTTGTACGCTTTACACGAAGCGTTACTGCTACTGCAACAAGAGGGACTAGACAACGCGTGGGATCGCCATCGCCGAATGCACAATATATTGAAACAAGGTTTAGAGGCGCTGGGATTAACCTTTGTGGTTGATGAAGCCAGTCGTCTACCGCAACTGAATACGGTGTATATTCCTCAAGGCGTAGATGATGCAGCCCTGCGTGACTATTTGCTTAATCATTACAACTTAGAGATAGGTGCTGGATTAGGATCATTAGCAGGCAAAGCATGGCGAATTGGGTTGATGGGATACGCGGCGCGCCCAGAAAACATCGCCTTATGTCTGAAAGCGTTGCAAGACGGACTTGCCTTACAGCGATAACGCCGTATCGATGACGTGTTAAACGGCGGTATTCCCCTAATTCATTGATGAATGTTTATTGTCTGGTTAGGGGATTCTTCGCCTCTTTTGACGACACGTGTTGTTGGAAAGGCGTATCGTTGCTGGTTAAGCATCATCACTCACTAGACGCCGGAACGATGGTGCTGTCCGATGACGGAAAAGAAGAACTCGGCGGCGTGAAATCGAGCGTCGGGAAGAGGAACTCCGCTTCTGAACGGATTTGCGCCGCTCGGCTCTCATCGCCTAAGCCTTGATAAGCCAAGATGAGGTTACGATAAAAAGCGGGTCTTGGTTTATGCTGAATAACCGATAATGACCAATCGATATAAGGCTGGATGTAGTCAGTTCGTTGCTGATGCAAGCCTAGATTGAGGTAGGTGCTGTAAATATTCCAGTCGAAACGATCTCGCCATACCAATGGATTGGTGACCTTATGTAAAATATCAGGATTGGGTGGATTCGATTTTTCGAATTGAGTAAGCACATAATTACTGTGCAGTGACGTTAACATATATAGGCTAGTGATAATCGGTAGCACTAAGCTCAGGATGCGTAGTAATGAACCACTGAGATGGCTAAAAGAGAAGGTGCGATATCGGGTAACTCGCTGATCAATCCAATACAGCAGAACGATAAAGCTAATCCAGTGAATGGCTGAATGATAAAACGGGTACTCCAATTGACTATGCACAACAATCGGCACGAGAAGTGCAAGCATAGCGAGGCGAGTCCCTTTTTTCGCTGTCCGGATTTTCAGTAATACAAACCCAGCAGCAATCGCAATTCCCAGTAGGGGTAATAGTCCGCCTTCGACGCCCCAAAAAAGCAGTTCATTATGTGGATGATCCATAGCAGGTAATCCTGCAGGATAATTAGGGTTCAGTTGATGTTGGCGGGCAGTGTACAGCAAATATTCGGTTTCAAAATTCCCATAGCCATAACCGGTAAACGGCTTTTCAATCAACATGTCTACGGTTTGTGGAAAGGTATAGCGTCTTGGGCTATCAAGGTCCGCTTTACTGGTCACCATATCGCTGGTGCTCTGGCTGTACATGGCCACAAACCCCAGTAACACACCGCTAAGACTGGCGCTGATCCAGTAAACCAATCGGCGACGCGGAGCAAAACGATAAAGATAAGGTAAAATCATCATCGTTCCTAACACGGCAGATAACCAGCCAGTACGTGACGCTAACACGACTAACAAAGGCAGAGTTAGCAGCGGTGTAAGATAGAGCAGACCAATTTCAAACAGTTTGGTGTCATATTTTTTAGGTTGGCGAGCCAATAAATAGCCTGATACGATCAATCCCGTTGCCATAAAACTCGCCATCACATTCGGTTGTTGGAAAATACCGTAGGGACGATTAGCTAACGTATTATAACCAAACCAGTTATTGGGGCTTAACAGTAAGTATTGATACAGCCCAAATGATGCCTGAATAAGAACCGCCAGCAAGATATACCATAGTAAGCGCTGTTTATGCTTATTGCTCAAATAGAACTGTTGTAAGCAGATGAACAGCGCTAAGCCAGCCCATAACCCCGTTAACCGTCCGATAGCACCAGTGAGATAAGCGTTTCCATACAAGAGTGGTGTGCTTAAAATGCAGCAACTGACAAAAAACACGACCGTTAATTTTGAATAACGCAGGCTTTGGTTGAGGGTAATTTGATACCAACCGATGGCGATGGTGATACTGACGGCTATCCATGTCGTGGGGTTAAACGATAAGGCTAATCCTGCACCACCTGGATTAGGCATAAAGAAATGCATCGCAAGCAAATAAACAGCGCCAAGGGCAATCAGGAAAGCCTTATTTAAAGGGGCTTTTGGAACAGTCGGTTGCAGTTGAGTGCCGCTGAGTAGCAAAGTCGCCATAAATCTCACAATCTATTGTTGAACATCAATCCATTATTTTTTGAAACGCAACCAGTCATAAGTGACTGGTTGCGTTACTTTAGCGTTTTTTCGCGCGGCAATATAGCCTTATTGAATGAGCAGTGGTTTTAAAAAGCGAGCAGTATGTGAGCCTGCGACTTGTGCGACCTCTTCTGGGGTACCTTCGGCAATAATTAGCCCACCCCCTTGCCCCCCTTCTGGGCCCAAATCGACGATCCAGTCAGCCGTTTTAATCACATCAAGGTTGTGTTCGATAACGACGACGGTATTGCCGCGATCACGCAAGCGATGTAGCACGATCAGCAATTGCTGAATATCATGGAAATGGAGTCCAGTAGTCGGTTCATCAAGAATATAGAGTGTTTTACCGGTATCACGTTTGGATAACTCACGCGCAAGCTTAACGCGTTGTGCTTCACCTCCGGATAGAGTTGTGGCTGATTGGCCCAAGCGAATATAGGATAAACCGACATCGATCAGCGTTTGCAGCTTACGTGCAATCACAGGGACAGGCTCAAAAAACGCATGGGCTTCTTCGATGGTCATTTGCAATACTTCATCAATGCTTTTGCCCTTGTAATGGACTTCTAAGGTTTCACGGTTATAGCGTTTGCCCTTACATGCATCACAAGGCACATAAACATCGGGTAGGAAATGCATCTCAACTTTGATAACCCCATCTCCCTGACACGCCTCACAGCGCCCGCCACGGACGTTAAAACTGAATCGGCCGGGCTTATAACCTCGAGAACGAGATTCTTGAGTGCCAGCAAACAGCTCACGGATAGGCGTAAAAATACCAGTATAGGTCGCGGGGTTAGAACGTGGTGTTCTACCGATTGGGCTTTGATCAATATCGATAACCTTATCAAAATGTTCAAGACCTTTAATCGCCTTATAAGGCGCTGGTGTTGCTGTCGTCGCGCCATTTAAAGCAGTATGGGCAATGCTGAAGAAAGTATCGTTGATTAACGTTGATTTACCAGAGCCAGAAACACCAGTGACGCAGGTAAAGAGCCCGACAGGCAAAGAAAGATCGACACTTTTTAGGTTATTGCCAGACGCACCAAGCAGCTCGACCGTTTTATTCGGATCACGAGGCACTCGTTGAGTCGGAATGGCAATCTTCTTGGCTCCACTGAGATATTGGCCAGTCAATGAATGTGGATTAGCGATGATCTGCTCTACATGGCCTTCAGCAACGATGGTCCCACCATGTACACCAGCACCGGGGCCGATATCAATCACATGATCGGCCATACGAATCGCATCTTCATCATGCTCGACAACCAGCACGGTATTACCCAAATCACGTAAATGAGTCAGGGTTTTCAGTAATCGTTCATTGTCTCGTTGATGTAAACCAATCGACGGCTCATCCAATACATACATCACGCCAACCAGTCCGGCACCAATTTGACTGGCTAAGCGAATACGCTGTGCTTCACCGCCAGAGAGCGTTTCGGCACTGCGTGATAAATTAAGATAATTGAGTCCGACGTTGACTAAAAACTGCAAACGGTCATTAATCTCTTTCATGACCTTGTCAGCAATTTGTGCTCGCTGACCTTCGAGCTGCATAGTGGCAAAAAAGTCTAAGGCGTCGGCGATACTTAACTCAACGATCTCCGGCAGAGTGGTGTTATTGATAAACACATGGCGAGATTCCAAACGTAAGCGAGTGCCGTTACAGCTGTTGCAAGGTTTGGTTGAGATGTATTTCACCAGTTCTTCACGCACGGAGTTCGATTCAGTATCGCGATAGCGGCGTTCTAAATTATGCAAAATACCTTCAAAAGGATGGCGTTTAACGCGAATGTCGCCGCGATCATTGATGTATTTAAACTCGATTTCACTTCGTCCTGAGCCATGTAACACCACCTCTTGAATGCTTTTGGGGAGTTGATTAAATGGGCGATGGAGATCAAAATCGTAGTGTTCTGCTAACGCATTCAGCATTTGAAAATAGTAATAGTTTTTCTGGTCCCAACCACGGATGGCACCTTGCGCTAAACTTAAATTAGCATCTTGGATCACTCGGCTTGGATCAAAATACTGCTGCACCCCTAAACCATCACACGTTGGACAAGCGCCGGCCGGATTATTAAATGAGAACATTCTTGGCTCTAACTCACGCATGCTATATCCACAGTGCGGACAAGCGAAGTTAGCGGAAAATATGTGCTCTTCACCCGGTTGTTCCATCGGCGCGATGACGACAATCCCTCCCGAAAGCTCTAAGGCAGTTTCGAACGATTCGGCTAAGCGTTGTTGAAGATCGCTGCGTACTTTAAACCGATCCACCACCACTTCAATGGTGTGTTTTTTATGCAGCTCTAACGTTGGTGGATCGGAAAGATCACAGGTCTCGCCGTCAATACGGGCACGAATAAAACCTTGTGCAGCGAGATTTTCCAGCGTTTTAACGTGTTCACCTTTACGCTCTTTAATAATAGGCGCAAGCAGCATCAATTTACTGCCTTCGGGCATATCGAGTACCTTATCGACCATCTGACTGATGGTTTGTGCCGTTAATGGGACTTGATGTTCGGGACAACGCGGCTCGCCAACTCGTGCATAGAGTAGACGCAGATAATCATACACTTCGGTAATGGTACCGACAGTAGAGCGAGGGTTATGCGAGGTGGATTTTTGTTCAATCGAGATAGCAGGGGATAAGCCTTCAATATGATCAACATCGGGTTTCTCCATCAATGAGAGAAACTGCCGAGCATAAGCGGATAAGGATTCGACATAACGACGTTGCCCCTCAGCATAAAGGGTATCGAACGCCAGCGAAGATTTCCCAGAGCCGGAAAGACCAGTGATCACAATCAGTTTGTCACGGGGAATCGTTAGATTAATGTTTTTCAGGTTGTGGGTACGCGCCCCACGTACTTCAATATTGTCCATCCGATAAAGTCTACTGTAATACCAAGTAGGGTCAGTATTACATAGAGTGCGATTTGTGCAAATATTCACTGGATAAAAAAACAGTAAAAACGGAGCCGTTATCCAGAGGGCTCCGTCAATAAAGTGCTGACTAACCCTGAATGATTAGCCTTTAGTGGTTGATTGTTTCGCGAGTGCTACTTTTTGTTCATTCTGTTGGTATAAATGCTCAAAGCAGTAATTGGTTGCTTGGATATAGCCTTCGACGCTACCGCAATCAAAACGTTGGCCTTTAAATTTATAAGCCAATACACAGCCAGACTGGGCTTGTTTGAGTAGCGCATCGGTGATTTGAATCTCGCCACCCTTGCCAGGTTCGGTTTGCTCAATCAAATCAAAAATATCAGGAGTTAAAATATAGCGCCCAATGATCGCTAAATTACTCGGCGCTGTGCCCGGCTCTGGTTTTTCAACCATGTTATCGACACGGAACAGATCGTCTTTGATCATCTCACCAGCAATCACACCGTACTTATGTGTTTCTTCTGCAGGCACTTCTTGCACCGCAACAATCGAGCAGCGGAATTGCTTATACAGCGCGACCATTTGTGCTAAGACTCCTTGCTGAGCATTGACACATAAATCATCGGCGAGAACCACAGCAAAAGGTTCATCACCGACAAGCTCGCGGCCCGTTAAAATGGCATGCCCTAAGCCTTTCATTTCACGTTGACGAATGTAGGTAAAGTGAGCAGTATCAATGATTTGTCGAATATCGATCAGCAGTTCTTCTTTGTTGGTACCACGAATTTGGTGTTCCAACTCATAGTTCATATCAAAGTGATCCATGATTGCGTGTTTGCCCCGTCCGGTAACAATACACATTCCAGTCATACCGGCTTGAATCGCTTCTTCAACGCCATATTCGATCAATGGTTTATTCACCACTGGCATCATCTCTTTTGGCATTGATTTGGTCGCGGGTAAAAAACGAGTACCATAGCCGGCCGCAGGAAAAAGGCATTTATTAATCATTAGTCAGAACCCTATTGTTATTAAAGTGCAGTCGCTGTAAGCCCATAAAGGTTATTGATCTTGCTTGATAAGCTTAATGCGCAACAATAGGCTAACTTTATCATGTTCTGATCGTGTGATTGAGCACATTCTGTATTGGGGTATCGAAAATGTGCCATTCTACCTATTCTCGATAACATCCTAACAGCCCGATATCATTACTGAAAAAGATGGTGATTGGCCCAAGATATCGCTTGGGCGCGGTTTTTCACCGCGAGTTTTTTATAAATTTGGTACAAATGAGATTTTACGGTTAGTTCGCTGATAAATAAGTTCTTCGCAATATCATCGTTGGAAGCTTGCGCTTGCAAACAGCGTAAAATCTGTATTTCTCGAACCGTAAGATCGAGAGTGGCCTTGGTATGTTGCTCATGAAAGGCGTAACGAAAGTGATGCAGCAATTGGTTAGAAACATGACGTGGCAACCAATTTTGGCCATTGATGATCTGCGCCAAGCCATGGGAAAGTTGCTCCGCGCTATCGGTTTGGTAAAAGAGCCCCTTTAAATTACCAAAGCTGATTAATAAATCTGTGGGTAATCGTTTGTCGACATTGAACAAAATGGTTTCCAGATAGTGAGTGGTCAGCTTTAAAGGGCCAAGTCGATGACGGATAGTACGATGATCTTGATAATCGAGCAGCAGTATCTTGTGTTTACTGTGTCGGTATTGTTGTACTAACGGTTCAGGCTCCACTTTTTCGATAGGGATCGCGAGTAAATGAAATGCTTTTTGTAACCGACTCGGTGTCGATTGATTTGCGTCTGTGGTCAGATAGTAGATAGTACGCGCATAACTCGATTTGGGCATAGGATTCATCCTGATTGATGTACAAACACGGTTTGTTCAGCATGCCGAAAGATGAGGTACGATACGAACGGTTAATCAACGCTTTGCGTAACATATCCATGAGCTAAGTAAATGATAATATTGTCAAAACTTGAAATAACGACAAGGATCGAAAAAATGATCAGCGTGTCTGGATTTTCTCTTTTGCTGATAACAGATTAAGAGCGGAGATTGGTAGTAGTCATAAAGCGTGTTATTCTTTAGCACAATATTAAAAAACCAAATTTGATGACGGAGCAGAACATGGCAACCCGTGGCGTAAATAAAGTAATTTTGGTCGGTAACTTAGGGGCTGACCCTGAAGTTCGCTATATGGCAAGTGGTGCTGCGGTAGCAAATATCACTCTGGCAACCTCAGAAAGCTGGCGTGATAAAACCACCGGCGAGCAACGTGAAAGAACAGAATGGCACCGCGTAGCCTTATATGGCAAACTCGCTGAAGTTGCGGGCGAATATTTACGTAAGGGATCGCAGGTTTATATCGAAGGTCAATTACAAACGCGTAAATGGCAAGATCAGAGCGGCCAAGATCGTTATACCACGGAAGTTGTGGTGCAAGGTTATAATGGCATTATGCAAATGTTGGGTGGTCGTCAGCAAGGTGCAGCGCCTGGACAGGGGGCTCCTCAAGGTCAACAAAGTAACTGGGGACAGCCACAACAACCTTCAGCGCAGCAATCACCGAAGCAGTCAGCACCTCAGCAAGCTCAGCCACAATATAATGAGCCGCCGATGGATTTTGATGACGATATCCCTTTCTGACATTTGATTTTCAAAAAAAGCCGCGAAGTTCGCGGCTTTTTTATATAGTTAAGGATAAGCCCAAATCATTGAGTGACTTCAAGAAATTCAGGGCTCACTAATCTTACTTTTATAGCCGATGAATTAAGAAGGGAATTCAGCTTCATGCGGTATACGCCAACGCTTAAATTGAGCACACGTTTAGTCGCTTTTGTGACCTTAATTGTCACCAGTGCCATGTTCATCTTATTTATTGGTGGTGCACTCTCGTTTCAGCGTATGGGACAAGATTATCTCAAACACTATTTAAGTGGGATTGTTGACGTTGTCGATCAAGAGTTACACGATCCGCAAGCGGCAAACTCAATGCCGGATTGGATGCCAAAAATACTTCAGGCATCGAGTATTGTTGAGCTCGAACTCACCACGTCATCCGAGATTGTCTATCGTTTTTATGATAACACATCGAGAATCACAGCCGATCGCTTAACTCAGATGACCTTCCCATTACCGAGTCATCCCAGTTACGTCATTCATTTTAAAGCAGTACCACCCTATCTAGGGTATAACTACTCTTTTGGTGCCATGTGGTCGATCACTTTAGCGATTGGACTGGTCATTTTTTGTTTGGTCCGAGCGACAAAATGGTTGCGTGAACAGTTATTAGGGTCTGAGTTATTGGAAGAGCGCGGACGGATGATTTTAGCCGGACGTGTTGAGCAGTATGCCAAAGGAGATGAACGAGAGTGGCCTTATACGGCGAGTGAAGCTATCGATGTACTGATTGAAGAGCTACAAGATGCTCGTCAAGAGCGAAGTCGATTTGATAGCTTTATTCGTAGTCAAACCTTTCTTGATCAATTGACTGGCGCCGCTAATCGAGTTCTGTTTGATAGCAAATTAGAATCAGCTTTACTGGAAAGTGGTGCTCGTGGTGGGGTCATTATGATCCGGCTCGATGAACTGGATACCGCGCGTGAGCAGCAAGGAAAAGTCATCATTGATGATTTTATCGTTGAAGTGGGTGAATGTATTGCAAATGTCATTGCCCGCTATCCCGATGTGGTTCTGTCACGCTATTATGACTCGGTCTTCGCGATTTTTATGCCTCACCAAACCTCTAAAGATGTCAGTCATGTGGCGAGCCAATGTCTAAAATTGCTTGAGCGCCTAAGCCCGCCTTATCCTTTAGAACGAGAAAACTGGTTCCATATTGGAATGAGTATGTACCAAGAGGGCGAACGACGTGGACGAATCATTGATGAAACAGAAACCGCGTTACGTAGTGCGCAGATGCAAGGCTGTAATGCGTGGAGCCGGTTTAAGAAGTTGGTTACGGTGGATGACGAGCGCGGTAGCGTACGCTGGCGAACCTTGTTCGAACAAAGTCTCATTCCTGAGAAAATTCGTTTATTCCGGCAGCCGTGTTATTTAATTAGCGAAGAGAATCAATTAACATTGATTCACGATGAGCTGTTTGTCCGCATTTATGATCCTGTCCAAGGCATGCTCAAGGCCTCACGTTTTAATTCTGCTTTAGAAACCGTTGGTTACGAAGCGATGCTTGATCGCGCAGTCTTCGTCCGTGTACTACAATTATTGAAAAACCAAGTATCGACAGAGCATTACTCGATTAATTTACATGTTGTTCCCTTTGCCGATAAACACTATTGGCGTTGGTTTCGTCATGAAATCATGCAGTTACCTTATGCTTTACGCACTCGGTTGTCTTTTGAGTTTGCTGAGGGGCGTTTAGTGCAACATTTAGATTATATGCGTCCAGTGCTAAGAATGATTGCGGGGTTGGGATGTAAATTGGTGGTTGGTCAAGCGGGACGAACGATCGTTGCGACTCATTACATTAAAGATTTACGAATTAATTACCTTAAATTACACCGCAGCTTAATTAAAAATATTGATCAACGGCACGAGAATCAACTGTTTGTGCGCAGTATGATCGGAGTGTGCGGGGGAACCAGTACCCAAGTGATCGCTGTGGGAGTGGAAACGCAAGCCGAATGGCAAATGTTAATTGCCCTTGGCATTCATGGTGGACAAGGTCGATGGTTTGCTGCAGAGCAGCCTTGGATTGTGGCTCCCAGTACTGAACAGCCCTCTGTCAAGCCGGGCAAAAGAAATCGATGGCGGACTAAGTAGAGAAAAATGAAGATGAATACGCTGTTTCATAAAATCACTCGTCGAGCGCAGCAAGACCGCAAATTATTTGCGGTTGTACAGCCGGACGCGATTTATTTCTCTGCTACTCAAGACTCCCCTCTTGCGACGCGTTATCCGCTCAGAGACGGGGCTTGGTTAACTTCTCTGTGTCAAGCGCTGCAAGCCAATCCCGTTAAGGGTGATGTCGTGGACGTGGTGTTACACGCTCAACTATACCAATGTTATCAAATGGATAAGCCAGCAGTGCCACGCGAAGAGTGGTCTGGTGCGCTGCCTTTTTTGCTCAAAGATTTGATCAGTGAAAAACCCACTGAGATTGTCGCTGATGCTTATGAGTTAAGTGGCAGTAACAAAATCCAAGCTTATGTGATCAGTATTAAGGTTATTCTAGAGCTTGCCCAAGCATTACAAAGCATTGGCTACCAATTAGGGCAAGTGATCCCTGAGCAAGAGATTTGGGCTAACAGCGTTCAAACGCCACACTTTTTATTATTACAACGCAGCAGAGAAGGCCAATTTAAGTTAGATGCCTTTGTTGACCAGCGTTGTTATTTTCAGCGCACTTTACGTGGTGTGGTCGCGCCAGTGACTGGGGAAACGAGCCCTGCATTGCAATTGGATGGCTTAGCGCTTGAACTCCAACGCTCAATTGATTACCTCTCTTCGCAATTAAAAGGTGTCGCGCTCCATCAGCTTAAAGTGTGCTGTGATGATGAAGATCATACCCAATTAGTGGCGGCACTGAATGAACGGCTGAACGTTAAAGCGAGCCCTTTATCTGAAGAGCAACAACCGCCGTTATCTGGGCAGGTATTAGCTCATTATCTGCCTTTAATGACTCGGCCTACATTAAACTTTTATCCGCGGCACTTGCATCCTAAGACCGATCACTTTTCTCTACGTAATGTTATCGTAGCACTAAGTGGTGTCACGCTAGTCATGTTGGCGGTTGCTGGTTTTTACGCTTATCAAACGACTCAATTGGATCAGCAGGTCGCGTTGGCTCAGCAACAGACGGATCGTTTGAATCAACAGTTGGCAGAGCTTCAGCAACAACAAGCCAAACATCGTCCTTCGGCAGGAAAAGTTGCGGCCATCGAACGTATAAAACGGCAGATTGCAGGTCAGCAAGCTTCGCTAAGCGCAATGGATCAATTTACACACAGCCAGCAAGAAGGTTACTCAGGAATCATGAACGCATTAGCGAGCGTCGCTCATCGTGATATTTCGCTGACTCATATCGAAATTTCTCCCAATCGGTTAGATATTCAAGGCTTAGCTACCGAAGCTAAAGTTATCCCGTACTGGATCGGTAAATTTAAGCAGCAAACGCCGTTAGTCGGCCGTAATTTTGAACGTTTAACCATGGGGCGCAATGAGCAAGATCTGGTGACATTTGAACTGAAAACTCAGCAAGGAGCGAGATAATGAGTCAATATTGGCAAACGCTCAGTCATCTATTTGCTGAGCGAAAAAACAGCGAAAAGGGACTTATCAGTCTGTGTGGATTGGTGATCATTGTATTATCGATACAAACTTGGCTGGTTGATCCTTTGCTTGCTCAGCATCAAATGCAAACCAATCGTTTGATGAGTTTGCAAACTCATCAGCAAAGTATGCAAAACACTATCCAACAGTTACAACATCAACTCAGTACCAATCCGGATGCGGATATCGACATTGAGCTCGCTCAATTACAAGCTTATCACCATCAATTAACAGAGCAGTTAGCGGAAAAAGTCGGCAGCTTAGTTTCTCCGTCACAAATGGCCTCACTATTGCAAGAAGTGTTAGAAAAAAGCCAGCGATTGAAATTGGAAAGTTTAATTTCATTACCCGCAGAGCCGATTGCTCTCCAAGAGCCTGTGGTGGGGGCCGAACGCTACTTTGTTCATCCGGTGCGTATCGAACTAACAGGTAGCTATTTTGCGATTCGTGATTATTTACAGGCGTTAGAGAACTTACCGGTTCGTTATTATTGGCGACGTTTTCACTATCAAGTAGGCGAGCATCCACAAGCGAGACTGTTACTTGAAGTGTACACGCTCGGTACGCAGAAGGAGTTCATCGGTGGCTAACATTCAATATAGCGCAATACTGATGGTGTTGATGAGCTCTTGTGCCATCGCCGCCCAAGATCCGACAGCGCCTCTCGGAGGACGTTCCTCTAACGCTGGTGCGCTATCATCTGTGACCACGGCATTGCCTGAATTGCAGAGCATTGTTTGCCAGCAAGCTTGTTACGCAACGCTTAATCAACAAGTATTGTCTACAGGCGATGAGATCGATGGCTATCGGGTTAAGCAAGTCAGTGAGGAGCAGGTGACGTTAACTAAAGGGCAGCAGACTTGGCAACTGCAGTTATTTTCGCTGGATATCAAAGAGTAGGGTATAAAAATGATGCGTCAAGTTGTTATCGCAGTAATGGTTACCACTTTAGCGGGTTGCGCTATGGGGCACCGAGATCCGGTGGAAATAAAGCAAGCCTTGAACGAAGCAATTAATGAGGCCAATAGTCGCCAACTACAACAGTTACCCGCCTCTGTTGAAGCAGATTTAATGCCTGAGTTAGTCGACAGAAGCCGTGAGCAGCCGCTGCATATTGCTCGTTTTCGAGTGCAAGCTAACCAAGTTGATGCCGCCGCTTTTTTCACTAGTTTGGTTAAAGGCAGTGACTACAGCGTCGCCATTCATCCTGCGGTTTCTGGGCAGATTACCTTGAACCTAAGCAATGTGACTTTAGATGAAGTGCTGGCGGTGGTGCGAGATTTGTATGGTTTTGAAGTCGAAAAAGTCGGCAGAGTGCTACAAGTCTATCCTGCTGGGTTAAGAACGGTCACTATACCGGTGGATTATTTGCAATTTCAGCGTAGTGGACGCTCCATTACGTCAATCAGTACCGGAACGGTGACTAACCCGACTTCATCCAACAATTCAAGTAATAATACCGGTTCAAGCAATAATAATGCTTCCCGTGGGGGAACGGAAATTGAAACCATCAGTGAAAGTAATTTTTGGCAGCAATTAGAAAGTACCATTGGTCGATTAATTGGGTCGGGCAGTGGTCAGAGTGTAATGGTCACACCACAAGCGTCAGTGATCACCGTGCGCGCTTACCCAGACGAAATTCGTGAGGTTCGCCAATTTCTCGATATGTCTCATTTACGGATTCAGCGTCAAGTGATCCTTGAAGCGAAAATTCTTGAAGTGACATTAAATGATGGTTTCCAACAAGGGATCAATTGGTCAAAAACCTTTTCATCTAATGGCAATAATTACCAGTTAGGTCAGGGGGTTATATCTAATCCAGTCTCTAGCTTACCGGGGATTGATGCGATCGGTACGTTGTTAGGTGGGCAGACCAATCTGGTTGTCAAAAGTGGCAGCTTTGATGCAGTGCTAAGTTTTATGTCGACGCAAGGCGATCTTAATGTCCTGTCTAGCCCGCGAGTCACGGCTGCCAATAACCAAAAAGCAGTGATTAAAGTCGGCACCGATGAATATTATGTGACTGACCTGACTAGTGAAGTCGGTACTGGTGATAACGCCAACGTCGCTCCCAATATTCAATTAACCCCATTTTTCTCAGGTATCTCACTCGATGTGACGCCGCAAATTGACGATGATGGGTATGTATTTCTGCATGTTCACCCTTCGGTGATTGAAGTGGAAGAGCAGAAGAAATCGGTGCAATTTAACGATCGAATCATTACTTTACCGTTAGCGCGGAGCTCAATTCGTGAGTCTGATTCGGTGATTCGAGCACAAGATGGCGATGTGGTCGTGATTGGTGGGTTAATGAAATCGAATACCATGAATCAAACCTCTAAAGTGCCGTTTTTTGGTGATATTCCACTGTTGGGGCATCTGTTCCGTCAAACCTCCAATGTGACCCAAAAAACGGAGTTGGTGATTTTACTCAAGCCGACGGTAGTTGGGGTCAACACGTGGCAAAAAGAGTTGGAGCGTTCACGAGACTTATTGCAAGAATGGTTTCCTGATTCCCAATAGTGGTTGGTCGTAACACGTCGTCTTCATCGGGGGGATAAATCAGCCGTGTATTTAGCACACTTTGGTTTTGAGCAGCTACCGTTTCATCTCACCCCAGATACGCAGTTGTTTTTGGGGCTGGCACCTCACTATGAAGCGATTCAAACCGTCAGTGGTGCGTTGACGATGGGAGAAGGGATCGTCAAAGTGACCGGAGAGGTCGGCACAGGAAAGACCATGGTTTGTCGGATGCTATTGACCCATATGGGTGATGATATTCTGTGGCTCTATTTGCCGAATCCGTTGTTAACCGGCGCGGAATTACGCCGCGCTATTGCCAATGAATTGCAATTGCCTGACGTGCCAGAGTTGCAACTGATTGAAGCTATCCAAACTCGATTATTGACGTGCTATCAGCAAGGGCAACGAGTGGTGGTTATTGTGGATGAAGCTCAGGCTTTGCAAGATGAAGGGCTCGAAACCTTAAGGTTGCTTGGCAATCTAGAAACTGAGCAGAGTAAGCTGTTACAAATTGTCTTACTGGGACAACCCGAACTAGATCGTCGATTGGCAGAACATCACTTAAGGCAATTTCGTCAGCGGATCACCTTTAGTGCTCACTTGCGAGCGTTATCGTTGGCCGAGTCAATGGCTTATATTGATAACCGTTTATTAAAATCGGGTTGCCAGCAGCCATTATTTTCTCGCCGACAGAAAAAAGCGTTATGGAAAGCCTGTCACGGCATTCCTCGTTTATTAAATCAGGTATGCCATAAGGCGTTATTATTAGCGTTTTATGCTCAGCAACCCTCGGTTTCCAATGGCCATGTATTTGATGCGATTCATGATACGTTTGATACTTGTAAACCTAAATTTAAAACCCCGCTGTTTTGGGGATGGAGTCAGCAATGAGTGTGATTAATAAAGCGTTATCGCAATTGGTGACTAAGCAACCGAATGGTTTAGCGGGTATAGAGCGAGCTAAGGTCGTTCCTGTCGCTGCTCGTCCAGCTTGGGTATGGGCATTGGCTGGCTTTACGGTGAGTGTTGCTGTCGGTGGGTGGGCCGTTTCTTGGCAGGCGACCTCGTTAGATGCTTCTTATGGCCAACATTCGCTGTCGGTCACCGCTTCCCCTAGGCTAACTGAGAATCATCTTGAAGTCTCGATGCCGTCTTCACCGACTCAAAATACTCAGATGCCCGCGGTTCCTGTGTATCGGGTGGCTTCGGCTACGCGAACGGTATCACCAGAGGTTTCTCAATCTGATTCAGCGCCGCAGACGGTTTCTGCTCCAATCGCTCCTTTAGCGGTTTTGCAAGAGCGCAGTGTGCCCGCGCTGAGCGGAGTAAAAACAGCACAAGCGCCAGCCACGACGGTTACGAATGTTCCCGACATTGCTGTTGCTCAGATGTCGATTGAATCGGTACAGCTAACGCCAGAGCAATTGGCCCATAAAGCCGTAGCTCGCGCGGAGCGAGCGCTGGCACATAATGATTTTAACCAAGCCGTGAATGGTTACAGTGAAGCGTTACGTCACACCCCTTTAGATGAAGGCGTGCGTCAACAGTTGGCTGCACTGTATTATGGTAAAGGTGAATTAAGAAAAGCGTTTGATTTGTTGCAACGTGGGATGCAACTCAATCATGAGGGAGAAACGTTACGCATTGCGCTTGCTCGAATGTTACTCAAAGAAGATCAAAGTCAAGCGGCGCTGACTCCACTCGCGTATTTACCCGCTAACCCATCGATTGAGTATTTATCGCTGCGAGCGGCAGTTGCTCAGCGCAATCGAGTCGATGATATCGCTTTGCAGAGTTATCGATTGTTGGCAGAGCAAGAACCGAGCAATGGACGCTGGTGGCTAGGCTTGGCGATTACTCAAGAGCGTTTAGCGCAATGGAGCGAAGCGAAGTACGCTTATCAACAAGCATTGAACCATGTCGGGTTATCCTCTCAATCTCACCAGTTTATTCGTGAACGTTTACAAGCGCTGACTCATAGCGAGGAGACGAATCTTGCAAATTAAACTTAGAAAGCGTCTTGGGGATCTCTTGGTTGAAGAAGGGATCATTACTGAGCAACAAGTGCAACAAGCACTGGCGGCCCAAAAGCAGACAGGCAGTAAATTAGGCGCTACCTTAATTGAGCTTGGTTTTGTAACCGAGCAACAAATGCTTAGCTTTTTATCTCAGCAACTGTTTATTCCGCTGATTGATCTTAATCGCGCTCACGTTGACATTGATGCAGTACAAATCCTCCCTGAAGTTCATGCGCGGCGTTTACGGGCCTTGGTGATGAGCAAGCAAGGCAATCTATTGCGAGTGGTTATGAGTGATCCTGCGGATCTCTTTGCACAAGAATCATTACTCAATCAATTGTCTGACTATCAATTTGAGTTTGCGATTGCGCCAGAAAAGCAATTGGTTGAAGCGTTTGATCGCTACTATCGTCGTACGAAAGAAATCGCTTCATTTGCTGAACGTTTGCAAGCAGAACATCAAGAAAATGACGCGTTTGATTACGCCATTTCCGGTGAGGAAACCGAAGATGTCACGGTAGTTAAACTGATCAATTCACTGTTTGAAGATGCGATTCAAGTTGGCGCATCCGATATTCATATTGAGCCCGATGCCAATATTTTGCGCATTCGGCAGCGAATTGATGGGGTATTACATGAAACCCTACTTAATGAAGTCAATATCGCCTCAGCCTTAGTTCTACGTCTTAAACTGATGGCCAATTTAGATATCTCCGAAAAACGCCTACCGCAAGATGGGCGATTTAATATTCGTGCCAAGGGGCAATCGGTGGATATTCGCTTATCGACCATGCCTGTGCAATATGGCGAATCGGTGGTGATGCGCTTGCTTAACCAAACCAGTGGCGTACGTAAACTGGAAGAATCTGGTTTACCAGAGGATTTACTCCTGCGCTTACGTAAGCAACTCAAACGCTCTTACGGAATGATTTTAGTCACCGGCCCGACAGGGTCGGGTAAAACCACCACCTTGTATGGTGCATTATCGGAACTTAATGAAGCGGGTAAAAAGATCCTCACGGCAGAAGACCCGGTTGAGTATCGCATTCCTCGCCTCAATCAAGTGCAAGTGAATCCTAAAATTGGCTTAGATTTTTCAACCTTACTGCGAACATTTTTACGTCAAGACCCAGACATTATTTTGGTCGGTGAGATGCGTGACCAAGAAACGGTCGAAATCGGTTTACGTGCCTCGTTAACCGGTCACTTAGTGTTAAGCACGCTGCATACCAATGATGCGATCGATAGTGCATTACGCTTGATTGATATGGGCGCTCCCGGTTACCTCGTCGCCAGTGCTGTGCGTGCCGTGGTCGCGCAGCGTCTGATCCGTAAAGTTTGCCCAGATTGCAAAACCGAAGAGACTCTCGATGATGCTCGCCAGCAATGGTTGAATGTACGTTTTCCTAACCAAGTGTCGGCAACCTTTGTGCGTGGGCGAGGCTGTCAAAGCTGCAACCTAACCGGATACCGAGGACGGATCGGGGTGTTTGAAATGTTGGAACTCGAAGCGCATATGATGGATGCTTTGCGCTCAAACGACGCAGTAGGCTTTGCTAAAGCGGCTCGCGCTTCAGCAGGATACAAGCCTTTATTAGCTTCCGCGATGGATCTGGCTTTGCAAGGCATTGTGAGTTTAGATGAAGTGATGGCGCTGGGTGAAGGGGATATTTCCGGCCTTAATCAGCCGATTCATCTCTAGGAGGCAGAGTAGATTATGCCGAGATACCACTATACCGGACGACATGCTGATGGCAGTAAAGCTTCGGGAACCGTTGAAGCGGCAACAGAAAATTTGGCTGCCGAAAGCTTACTCAATAAAGGTATTATTCCGACAGCGATCACTGCTAAATCATCCAGTCAAACTCCGTCGATTGATTGGCAAGCGTGGTTTATGCCTTCGCTGCCGCTTGAGGTTCTGGTGATTTTCTGTCGTCAGCTTTATAGCCTAACGAAAGCGGGAGTGCCGATTTTGCGCTCGATGCGTGGCTTAACTCAAAATTGTTCCAATAAGCAGTTACAGCGAGCATTAGAAGACGTTGGCCGAGAGCTGACCAATGGCCGCAGTTTATCGGCGGCAATGCAAATGCACAGTCGAGTTTTCAGCCCGCTGTTTGTCTCAATGATCAATGTTGGGGAAAATACCGGTCGTCTGGATCAGGCTTTGCTGCAGTTGGCGAATTACTATGAGCAGGAAGTGGAAACCCGTAAACGAATTAAAACTGCTATGCGTTATCCAACCTTTGTGATCAGTTTTATCACCTTGGCGATGTTTATTCTTAACCTAAAAGTGATCCCACAATTTACCACCATGTTCAGTCGTTTCGGGGTTGAGCTGCCGTTACCGACGCGAATTTTAATTGGCATGTCGAATTTTTTTGTTAATTACTGGATGGTGATGATAGGAGCGATCGTTGCCTTATTGTTTGCATTCCGGACGTGGATCAATACTCGTCGTGGCGCTGAAACGTGGGATAAATTTCGTTTACGGATGCCGATTGTTGGTGGAATTGTTAATCGCGCGCAATTAGCCCGTTTTTCTCGCACTTTTTCCTTAATGCTTAAAGCGGGGGTGCCGCTCAACCAGTCGCTCTCTTTATCGGCTGAAGCGTTGGAAAATAAGTTTTTAGAGAATCGGATTCTAAAAATGAAAAGTGAGATCGAAGCGGGGACCAGTGTCTCAGTGACCGCGGCCAATGCCAATATTTTTACTCCGTTAGTGCTGCAGATGATTGCGGTGGGGGAAGAAACGGGCCGGATTGATGAGTTATTACTTGAAGTGGCTGATTTTTATGATCGTGAAGTCGATTATGAATTAAAAACCCTCACCGCACGAATTGAACCAATTTTATTAACCTTAGTTGCTGGCATGGTGTTGGTGCTTGCCCTTGGCATTTTCTTACCGATGTGGGGCATGCTCGATGCTCTGAAAGGTTAATATTATCCTGCGCTGATGAAATTAACGTGCGTTATCATTAGTCTTATTTTTAAGACGATGTAAAAATTTATCTGCTCAGCACAGTTTATTACTGTATTTCATTCTATAATCATCAGCATAGGTAAAGTATTACAGAGGTCATCGATGCAAATTACCCCTTTCACGACGATGCCTAATTTGTATCATCGGCAGCATATAACGCAACCATCAGAGCAGGGATTCTCTCTGGTTGAGTTAGTGATTGTCATTGTGATCATTGGCCTATTAGCCGTCGCGGCATTACCGAAATTTCTTGATGTGACTGATGAAGCGAAAAAAGCCAGTATTGAAGGCGTTGCCGGTGGCTTTGCGACTGGGGTGTTATCTGCCAGAGCGCAATGGGAAGCCAAATCGCGACCGAGTGTCGCCTCCGGTGAGCAAAATCAAAACAGTATTGATTACGATGGCGTGCAGTTTTGGCTCACGCGTGCCCAAGACAGCAGCGGTAATGCAACTGGGTTTCGAGATGGTTACCCGATCGCGGTCAATAATAACGGCAGCTTTCCTTCCGGCTTAACCGATCAAATCTGTGTCGATTTGATGGAAAATTTATTACAAAACCCACCGCCAGTGGCCAGCGCGTCTCAGGCGGGGGAAAGTAATAATTTGCGTTATCTCGCGCGAGCGAATAGTGCAGAGTGGCAGTGCGTTTATGTCCAGCAAGAGGGAAAAACCGCACACCAATTTGTGTATGAAATTACTACCGGACGAGTGACGGTGACCTTAAATTAACCCGATCATGAATTGTTAATTAAATCAAGAATAGAGAGAGAGTCATAATGAAAAAACAAGGCGGTTTTACCCTAATTGAATTGGTGGTGGTGATCGTAATTTTGGGCATCCTCGCCGTAACGGCAGCTCCACGATTTTTAAACTTACAAGGTGATGCGCGTGACGCTTCGCTACAAGGCCTAAAAGGTGCAATGCAAGGGGCGGCAGGGATAGTTTATGGTCGTGCTGCCATTGATGGACAAGAGTCTGTATCTTCAGCAAAAGTGACCATTTTAGGCACTGGTGATGTGGATGTAGTTTGGGGCTATCCTGCCGCCAGCGAAACAGGTATTGGGCGAGTTGTTACTGGGTTAGGTTCAAATGGTGATTGGGGTGTTGTTTCAGCTTCAACCTCTACTGGTAACTCAATTGCATATACTTTTAAGTCAGGCAATGTAGGTACTGAAACTAGCTGCTCAGTTGTTTATGCAGTTACTCCAGCGGTATCTTTCTCCGAACCTACAATTACAGTTAATAAATGTAATTAATTAGAATTTAAATTAAGCAGTTCGTTAAGCAGTAATTAAGCTGCTTAACGGCCTTTTATCTACACGTCATTTGGTTTGTTTTTCATTTCATACCCCAACCAGTGAGACAACGATGCGTCCATCACTCAGTCGAACATTGGGCTTTACCTTAGTCGAGCTGATCGTGGTTATTCTCTTGCTCGGTATTCTGTCTGCCTATGCGGCCAGTCGTTATTCGGGCACCAGTTCGGTCGCGGCGCTCACCACGCAACAAGAAATTCTTGCCTCACTGCGTTTAATCCAAAACCGCGCGATGCAGCGCACGGGTTATTGTAATCGCTGGTTAGTAATTGCTAACCAAGCTGGTCAAATATCACCACAGGCTGAAGCTGGAAGTTGCAGCAGCATTTTTGCTGCTGTTGATAACGATGTCTCTTGGGTGGAAGCTCCGAGTGGTGTGTTGTTAAGCTTTTCTCCACCTCACGGTTATCTTGATTTTGACTCCCTTGGTCGCGCGGCTCAATGCAGCGCTTCACCCTGTACCGTAACCATTTCCAGTGCAAGCGATCAGCGCCAAGTGTGTATTAATACTGAGGGCTATATTTATGCCTGTTAAGTCAATTAATCGAACGCGTGGTTTTACCCTAGTAGAAATGATCATTGTCATCACCATCACCGCGATTGCCATTACTGGCTTGGCAGCGGCGCTTTATCCGCGCTCGCAGCAGAGCGCCGAGCAGGTGATTGCGGTCAAAGCCGCTGAGCTGGGCAGAGCGGTATTGGATGAAATTTTGGGGCGTCAGTTTGATCAAAAATCTGGCCCTAATGGTGGTTTGCCGGAGTGTTTACTCATTGGCCCTTTACAGCCATTTGAGCAGCTTTGCACCGAGCCTGATTCACTTGGGCCTGATGCAGCTGAAAACGGTCGAACATTGTTTAACGACGTCGATGATTTTATCACTGGGGAGCCACCTAGACCGATTCAAGATGTGCTTGGTCAAACCCTCGACAGCAGTTATCGCAATTTTACGGTTACCATTAAGGTCTTTTATGAGCAAGATAATAGTGGTCAGTTTACTGGCGTTAATGCTAATCAGCTCAGCCATTATAAACGCATCGAGGTGGTGATTATTTATTCACAAGGCAATCGCTACCCGTTTGCCGCGATTAAGGGGAACTACTGATGGCGCGTGGTTTTACTTTAATGGAAATGGTGATTGCGATTATTTTACTTGGCATTGTTGGCCTGTTTTTGGGCAATGTCGCCGGTCAAGCGATGGGTATTGCGGCGACCAGTTCGTCTCGTGAAGCGCTTATTCAACAAGGGCGATTTATTACCGAGCGATTAAGCCGAGAAATTCGTGAGGCGGTGCCCAATAGTGTGATTGTGAATAATGATAACACCTGTATTGAGTTTTTACCGATCGTTAATTCAGCACTATACAGCGAGCTACCCGTCGAAGGTGGTCCTTTTCGTCTGTTACTGATTAATAAGCAATTGACAGAGGGACAACGTTTAGTGGTTTTCCCGAGAAATGCAGTTGAGTTACTTGGTTATCCTTTAGGTGCAATGGAAGAGCAATGGGCTCGTATTGAAGCGCAAAATTTTGAATTGGATGAAACTAATGCATTGACCATGATTGATGTGGTTATCTCAGCAGAAAACGGATTTTCTTTACATTCACCAGCTCGGCGCGTTTATATTTATGATAATCCTGTGGCTTTTTGTTATGAGAACAACCGAATCTATCGTTACGCTGATTATCAACTGGATCGCACGGCTCTTCAGCCAAGCGAGCTCGGTTCGAGAGTCTTAATGGCAGAAAACCTCAGCCAAGCCAGCTTTGAGGCGGCAAAGCCCCAGTTGCAACGCAACGGTTTAATTAAAATTGAATTAACCTTTGAAGATCGCGGTGAAAAGGTGGAGTTTGTTCATAATGCACTTATCTACAACACGCCGTAGCCAGCAAGGCAGCGGCTTGGTGATCGTTATTTTTATCATCGTCGTGGTGGGCTTGGTCGCCGCGGTCGCTAATCGTAATCAGCAACGTAATAGTCAGCAGTTGGTGTCTATGGTGATGGGCACTCGCGCCGAAATGGCCGCCCGCTCGGCGGCGGAGATCGAGATTAGCCGCTATTATCAAGAAAATAATCAACAAAGTAGTTGTCGCCAAGCTGAAGATCGAACCGGTACTTCTGACATCGGTCCTATAACATTTCAAGGTGATGGCTTAGCGCAATGTAAGGCGCAAATCAGCTGTGAATATATCGGTGTGTTAGATAATCAGCAAACGGTACTACAAATTACCAGCGACGGACAATGCAGCAGTGGCGGCTGGTCATGGCAACGGACAATTCAAGTGGGGGTGAGGGGTGATGAGTAGAATTGTATTTGCTTTGCTGGTTTTACTGGCTTCCTTTTCTTCCGTTGCAAGAGATTATCTGCTTTCCTCAGGCGCTACCAGTGCAGATTTACCCACGTGTAGCAGCAACAATTGGCTGCAAAGTGTCTCAGATGGCATACGCACTTACCGCTGTGCTAATGGCTCTGTCTCCCTCTCATCTGGAGATAACATCACTGCTACCTCACAAGCGATTTTATTGGCGGATGCTGGTTTTAGCTTCGCGGGTAGCAATATAATTGGCTCGTCCACGACGGTTGTGGATTTGGTTTCTTCTTATGGTGCAACAAGTTGGCAAGGGAGTAACAATCATCTTTTTGGCAGCTATCAAGCTACTAATACTCCAGTCACGTTCAACAATGTCAATGTACAAGGCTCAATTACCACAGGAGGAGCGATTGACGTTCAAGGGGGAAGTGTGGGTGGCGATGTTCGCTCCAGTAATCATGGCATTACACTTGAAAATACCAGTGTTCAAGGTGCGGTATTTGCGAATGGCAATATTATAATTGATAACTCGTCTGTCAGTGGAAGTATTGAAACACCAAATAACTCCTTGACGGTTACCGACTCCACCATTACGGGCAGTTTAACCGCTAATGGTAATATTATGGTGACTAGAGCAAATGTGTCTGGAAATATCACAACACCAAATAATGCTATAACAGTATTAGACTCTGATATAGTCGGTAGTTTAACTGCTAACGGAGATATAAAAGTCACGAATTCTGAATTAAAAGGAGATGTTACGACATCAAATAATGGTATTTTTATTACCGAAACTAATGTTGTTGGTGATCTTTCTGCTAATGGTAATATTATTACGGACAACAGTTTTGTAACAGGAGATATTACTAGTACTAATAACCAAGTAACTTTAAATAATAAATCTTATATATTGGGAAATGTTACTGCAGGACGACCTGATTGGGGTACGGTTAATGTAAATGGAGGCAGCACTGTTACTGGAGTTTGTCAGTATAGAACAGTACCTGATAATGCTTGTGGTACTAGGCCAATCTTGAAAATTAACCATTTTCGGATGGATTTACCCACTCAAGGGGTAACCTGTAAAGCATCTGAAGTGACAGTAACCGCTTGTGCTAATAGTAACTGTAGTGAAAAATTTACCGATCCTGTGACCGCTTTTTTAATGCCTGCTTCACCACCGAGTGCGACCGGTGGTTGGGTAAATGGAGCAAACTTGTCACTAACCGATGGAGTAGGTATTGCTCACTTAAGAAAAAATAGTATTAAGCCTACAAAGCGAGTCAATGTGGGTGTTTCTGGCTCCAATCCAACGCTCTGTCGTCGTAGTGGTGGTGCTTATTCAGTAGATAATTGTTACATTAATTTTTCTGATAGTGGCTTCATTATCGATGTTCCTCATGCCTATGCCAATCAATTAGTTACTGGAACTATTACTGCATTGAGTAAAGGAGATAACCCTGAACAATGTATCCCCAGTTTTGGTGATGTATCTAAAGAGGTCGCATTGTGGAGTGAATATATTACCCCTTCAGGAGGACCAGGGTTTTTAGCAATGAATGTTGTCGTGGATGGTTCACCGATTAGCAATAATATCGCAGCCCCGAGTCATCTTAGCCTGTATTTTGATCAAAATGGTCAAGCCGAATTTGAACTTACCTATCGCGAAGCGGGGAGCTTAGATTTCCATGCTCGTTTTAATGGCAGCGGTGATGAGCAAGACTTGCTTTTGGAGGGACAAGCTAATTTTATTCGTGTACCTAAAGCTTTAATTGTACGTGCTGAGAATTACGATGGTGAAAATGAATTATGTGATAATGACTATATTAACTGCCCAATATTTGCACGTTCTGGTGAAGATTTTAAGTTAACCATCTCTCCTATTGCTTATTCATCCAATAATGATCATTTACCAATAAGTAACTTTGAGTACCAAGGTTTAGAGCTGACCAATGACGTTGTTGCTCCAGCAAAAATTGAACTAGGCGGTCGAGATGGTCAACTTAATAATCCTAGCTACGACCATCAACTAGGTGATATTACGACCATCTGGCGTAATATTAATGAAGTTGGCGTGTTTCAATTTTCAGTGAAACCGCCAACTTACTATTGGCTACCCGAACTACCACCTATCAATTTAGTGGAGGAAGGGTTAGAGATAGACGTTGTGCCTTCCGGCCCAATAGGCCGCTTTATCCCAGCTTATTTTGCTGTCTCACCGATGACGGTTACATTGACTGCTGCGTGTTCGACAGGCGGTCAACCTTTTACCTACCTAGGCCAACCGTTTGGTTATGCGAACAATCCAGGCCTCTATTTACGGCCCAAATCAGGTAGTGGCTCGGATACGCTTAATTATTTAATTGGCGATTGGTGGCGCTATGATAATGATTGGGAAAACCGAGAATATATTAATAATATTAATAGCTTAACCGTCGAGAAGGTCAGTCTTAATGCTAATGTTATTCGTCAACCATCGTTGGGTAGTGGTGTAATACTTAATGATGAGCAGCTTCGTTATCAAAAACCGATAGATCCGATGGTTCCATTCAATGCAGACTTTAACTTACACTTGTCAATCAATGATCTAAGAGACAGTGATGATGTTTGTTATCGAGCGTCTTATTCAGAGCCTTGCTTAGGTTATATCTTCGAAAATATCGACCAAAGTATGCCACTGTATTGGGGACGCTTAACCATTGAAAATGTTGATGGTCCAGAAACGCAGGGTTTACAGCAAAAAATACTCAGTGAATATTACACCTCAGCCGGATTTGTGACTAACAGCTATGATAATTGCACTGAATTACCTGTACTAAGTGCCTTTGAGTTTCAATCGGACGATTTTAGTGTTAACCAAGGTGGGCCAACACCTCCTCTCGTTACCGTAAGCATGCAACCAGATACAAGCCCATTTACTTTAGTGCAAGGGGTGAGAAGGTTAGACTATACCGCGCCGGGGGTAGGTAATCGCGGTGTGATCAAAGCGCTACTCGATTTAGAAGAGCATGGACTGTCTTGGTTACGCCGTTATAACCCTCAAAACGGAATTTGGGATGATAGTGTCGCTGGGCAGGTTCAGTTTGGAATTTATAGTGGCAGTAACCGAGTTATTTGGTGGCGTGAGACCAATTAAGCGACTTATTGTCGCTCAGATCGATGCTTAAGTTAGGGAATGGTCAGAAATTATGGGTTTTCCTTCATGTTTATGGATCAACGCCTTGCTGTGATTGCAAGGCATTGGTACATTTAGTGCAATTTTCATTTTATTCACCTTGCAGGACGAACGAAGATTATGTTTAAGAAACTTCGTGGCATGTTTTCCAATGACCTATCAATAGATTTAGGTACTGCCAACACGCTTATTTATGTAAAAGGTCAAGGGATTGTCCTTAATGAACCTTCTGTTGTTGCCATCCGCCAAGATAAAGGGCGCGGTGGTAAAACTGTGGCGGCTGTCGGCCATGCTGCTAAACAAATGCTTGGCCGTACGCCGGGTAATATCTCTGCCATTCGTCCAATGAAAGATGGCGTAATTGCTGATTTTTATGTAACCGAGAAAATGCTACAGCATTTTATTCGTCAAGTGCATGACAACAGCGTATTAAAACCAAGCCCTCGCGTTTTGGTTTGTGTGCCTTGTGGGTCGACTCAAGTTGAGCGCCGCGCGATTCGTGAATCAGCGCTTGGCGCTGGTGCTCGTGAAGTCTATTTGATTGATGAGCCAATGGCGGCGGCGATCGGTGCTGGTCTTCGTGTTTCTGAGCCAACCGGTTCAATGGTGATCGATATCGGTGGTGGTACTACCGAAGTGGCGGTTATCTCGCTAAACGGCGTTGTTTATTCTTCTTCCGTGCGTATCGGTGGTGACCGTTTTGATGAAGCGATCATTAATTATGTGCGTCGTAATTACGGCAGTTTGATTGGTGAAGCAACCGCAGAAAGAATCAAACATGAAATTGGTTCTGCCTATCCTGGCGATCAAGTGCTTGAAATTGAAGTGCGTGGTCGAAACTTAGCGGAAGGGGTTCCGCGGAGTTTTACCCTTAATTCCAATGAAATTCTCGAAGCCCTACAAGAGCCGCTAAGTGGAATTGTTTCTGCAGTAATGGTCGCTTTAGAGCAGTGTCCGCCAGAGCTGGCTTCAGATATCTCTGAGAATGGCATGGTACTGACTGGTGGTGGCGCACTACTGAAAGAGCTCGATCGTTTATTGACCGAAGAGACGGGTATTCCTGTGGTGATCGCTGATGATCCGTTGACCTGTGTTGCTCGTGGTGGCGGTAAAGCATTAGAAATGATTGATATGCACGGCGGCGATCTGTTCAGTGACGAGTAATGGCGAATAATGCCCTATCTGCTTGCAGCGTTAGTGGTATTGGCTAAGTTAGTAGACCCCAACACATAGTGTTTACCTATGCGTTGGGGTTTGTCTACCTGTCGCCTTGCTGCAACGCCAAGTTGTTTGGGTACAGGTGTCGCCTGATGCCTGAATCAACATTTGGGATTATTTAACATGAAGCCTATATTTGGTCGAGGACCCTCTTTACAGCAACGTCTCTTTTTCGCCGTGATCGCTTCAGCCAGCTTAATGCTAGCTGACAGTCGTTTAGATGCCTTCTCTCAGGTCCGTTTTCTCTTAAACAGTGCTGTGGCGCCGATTCAATACGCTGCTGATTTACCGCGCAGTATGTTTGATGGTTTCTATGATCGATTCAGCTCTCGTCAGCAACTGATGGAGAGTAATCATGGTTTAAAACGTGAAGTATTGATCTTGAAAAGTGATCTCATTTTGTTGGATCAATATCGTGAAGAGAACCAACGTCTGCGTAAGTTACTTGGGTCGTCTTTTGTCCGTGATGAGAAAAAAGTGGTTGCTGAGGTGATGGGGGTCGATACCTCACCTTATCGTCATCAAGTCGTGATCGATAAAGGTCGAGTGGATGGCGTTTATGAAGGTCAACCAGTCATTAATGAAAAAGGGATTGTCGGTCAGGTGACGTTTGTCGCCGCACATAATAGCCGAGTTCTACTATTAATCGACCCTAATAGCGCCATACCCGTGCAAAATATTCGTAACGATATTCGTGTGATTGCTTCCGGTAATGGACAAACGGATGAGATTCAACTTGAGCACATTGCCACCAGTACGGATATGAACGTAGGAGATATGTTAGTGACGTCTGGATTGGGAGGGATTTACCCAGAAGGTTATCCGGTGGCTTATATTGCTGAAGTGGATAAAGATACTCGACGTGAATTTGCCGTGATCAAAGCCACTCCGGTAGTTGATTTTACTCGTTTGCGCTATTTGCTGTTGATTTGGCCGAATGAAGATCGGCAGCAAAAGGTATTACAAGCCACGCCTCAACATATGCTTAAGGAGGCACGACATGGCTCGCAATGATTGGTCAAGCCGCTTAGTGATTTGGGGCTCATTTTTATTAGCGCTAATTGTACAAACGATCCCTTGGCCGGGGACATTAGATCTACTGCGTCCTTCTTGGTTGCTGTTAGTGATCTGCTATTGGGTAATGGCCTTACCTCATCGGGTTAATGTCGGTACTGCATTTATCATGGGCTTGTTGTGGGATCTTTTACTCGGCTCCACACTCGGCATTCGTGGCATGATGATGTCCATCGTGATTTACCTTGTCGCGGTTAACTTTTTATTACTGCGTAATATGGCACTCTGGCAGCAAGCGATTGTGATTGCTTTATTAGCGATGGGGTTAGAGGTACTGATTTTTTGTGGTGAGTTTTTAATACAAGATGTCACTTTTAACCCTTTGTCACTCTGGAGTGGCGTGATTAGCTGTATACTTTGGCCATGGATGTTTTTATTACTGCGCCGTATTCGTCGCCATTGGAATATAAAATGAACCATAAAAAATTACTGCTCGCCTCAGGTTCTCCGAGGCGACGTGAGCTATTGGCTCAATTAGGATACGATTTTGATATTGTCGTGCCTAATGTGCAAGAACAGCGTCAAACAGAAGAATCTGCCCAAGATTATGTGTTACGTCTCTCTGAGGATAAAGCACGCGCAGGGTTGGCGATGGCTAACTCAGACGCGGTTGTACTCGGGTCGGATACGATTGTTGTCTTGAATGAACAAGTGCTGGAAAAACCGCAAGATTTTGCTGATGCTCGATGCATGCTGTTACAGCTCTCTAGTACTAGTCATCAAGTGATGACCGCGGTAACGGTGGTCAATGCTGATCGCCAGCGCTCGATACTGGTCACTACCGAGGTGTGGTTTAAAGCATTATCTGAACAAGAGATTGAGCATTATTGGCAAACGGGTGAGCCTTGCGATAAAGCGGGCAGTTATGCCATTCAAGGATTAGGGGGACGCTTTGTCACTCGAATAGAAGGCAGTTATTACGCCGTGGTTGGCTTGCCTCTTTATGAAACGGACCAGCTCTTGCACGAATTTTTATAACTTACATCATTGAGGTGCGCTCATGAGTGCGGAGTTGTTGTTAAACGTTACCCCAAGTGAAACTCGGGTAGCGATGATTGAAGGTGGAGTACTGCAAGAGATCCACATAGAACGCGAAGCCAAACGGGGTATTGTCGGGAATATTTATAAAGGTAAAGTCAGCCGTGTCTTACCCGGTATGCAGGCGGCGTTTGTTGATATTGGTTTAGATAAAGCGGCATTTTTGCACGCCTCTGATATTGTTCCCCACACGGAATGTGTTGCTGAGAATGAGAAGCAACAGTTTAAGGTGCGCGACATTTCTGAGCTCGTGCGTCAAGGGCAAGATATTGTGGTGCAAGTGGTGAAAGATCCATTAGGCACCAAAGGCGCTCGCTTAACCACGGATATCACGCTTCCTTCTCGTTATTTGGTTTATATGCCGGGTGCCATTCATGTCGGTGTTTCGCAACGCATTGAAAGTGAGCGAGAGCGAAATCGTTTAAAAAGTGTCGTCGGTCAATATTGTGATGAACATGGCGGCTTTATTATTCGTACCGCAGCCGAAGGGGCGAATGAAAAAGAGTTAGCACAAGATGCTGCGTTTTTAAAACGGCTATGGACCAAAATCATGGAGCGGCGTGCGAAATACAAAACGCGTACCACGTTGTATGGTGAGCTGGGCCTAGCGCAACGAATTTTGCGTGATTTTGTTGGTACTGAGTTAACCAAGATTTTGGTCGATTCGCGAACAGAATTCGATAATTTGCTTGAGTTTACCTCTGAATACGTCCCTGAACTGACCGATAAATTAAGCTTGTATGAAGGCGATAAGCCGATTTTTGATATGTATGACACCGAGAATGAGATTCAGCGTTCGTTAGAACGAAAAGTTGAGCTCAAATCGGGTGGCTACTTGATCATTGATCAAACTGAGGCGATGACCACCGTGGACATCAATACAGGGGCTTTTGTTGGGCGTCGAAACTTAGAAGAAACGATTTTTAATACCAATGTTGAAGCCACTCAAGCCATTGCGCGCCAGCTGAGACTGCGTAATCTTGGCGGGATCATCATCATTGATTTTATCGATATGATTTCAGATGACCATCGTAAGCGTGTATTGGCCTCTCTTGAAGCGGCGTTAAGTAAAGATCGAGTAAAAACCAATATCAATGGTTTTACTCAATTAGGCTTAGTGGAAATGACCCGTAAACGAACTCGCGAAAGTATTGAACATGTTCTGTGTTCGACTTGTCCAACTTGTGAAGGGCGTGGCAGCGTAAAAACCGTTGAGACGGTCTGTTTTGAAATTTTACGTGAAATTACCCGAGTGAATCGTGCTTATGACGCCGATAAATTTGTCGTGTATGCCTCACCGGCCGTCGCGGATACCTTGCAAGGAGATGAGTCTCACTCACTTGCGGAATTAGAGGTGTTTATTGGTAAGCAAGTTCGTATTCAAGCGGAACCTTTGTATGTACAAGAGCAATTTGATGTTGTCATGATGTAAGTAGGATTGTGAGTGCTTTCGATATTAACTCGCCTTAGGCGGATAGTGTTGTGGTTACTGGTAAGTCTGTTGGTGGTGCTGGCCTTGGTCATCACCACTTTACGTATCGTCTTACCAGAAATGAATCGTTTTAAAGACGAGATTCAACAGTGGGTTGGTGAACAAACCCAAATTCAAATTACCATTGCCGATGTGCGTGGCTTTTGGCGTAATACCCATCCTTCGCTTGCTCTGCAAGGGGTTCAGGCGAACCTGCCTGATGGCAGTCAAATACAACTTGAAACCGCACGGATTGATGTCGAGTTTGATTTATTAGAAAGCTTCAGACAGCGATCGCCTGTGGTGGCCAATCTCGTTATTCATCAATTAAATCTCGATGTTCGTTCTGTTGATTGGTTGGCAATCAACCAAGCATCGGATGAGCCATCAAACCAAACGGGCGATCAAGGGCGAATTTTACAGCGCTTAGACGATTTATTCTTACGTCAGCTCGATGATTTTTCTATTCAAGATTCGACCATTCTTTATCAAACGATGGCGGGCGACTTTCGTCAATTAGATGTCGAAAAACTGCATTGGAAGAATCGTGGGCGTCAACACATCGCGGAAGGGATCATCAGTTTAGCCGATAGCGAAATTAACTCATTAAAAGTTAGTGCTCACTTTAAAGATCATGGTTCATTACGCGATGTTTCTGGGCAATTTTATATCAGCGCCGATAAGCTGCGAGTTCGTCCGTGGTTAACGCGTTATTTGGCTGATGCTACGGGTATTGAGCGTGGTTTGATCAGTTTTAATGCTTGGGTCACGTTGCAGCATAATCAGCCTATTGATGGTTATGTTGAACTCAAACCTTCAGAGCTCGCGTGGCATGATACGGAACGGCATGAGTTACTGCTAGAGTCGGGGATTGTTCAACTCTTTCCAACAGAAAATGGTTGGCAAGTTAGCGCTCACTCACTCAAATTGCGAACCGATGATAATCCATGGCCGGAATTGGATTTCGCTTTAGATTGGCAGCCACAAGGTTGGCGATTGAATGTCTCTCAACTGGCACTACCCACCTTAACGCCATTGGTCAGACTGATACCAAATTCACAAACAGCGCAAAGCTGGCTTGCACATTTAGAACCCCATGGTTTGTTGGATGATGTGCGACTGTCAGTGAATCAAGACGATGATATCCAGTATTCTGTTCGAGTGAATCAAGGCGGGATTAAGCAGTGGGATTTGTTGCCCGGGATCGAGCATCTGCAAGCCACTATCCGAGGGACGGCAGAGAGCGCCGTGATACATGCGAGCTTGACTGATGAAACACTGCCTTATGGTGATGTGTTTCAAGCGCCGCTGTCTCTGCGTCAAGGCGCGGTTGATCTGGTGTGGCAGCGTGATGAAAACGGTTGGCGTTTATGGGCCGATAAGGTAAGCGCTGCGACCGATGATCTTCAAGTATTAGGTGCATTTCGGCTTGATTTTCCGGCTCAAGGAGAGCCCTTCTTATCTTTTTATGCCGAAGCCGATCTCTACAATGCGGGCGAAACGTGGCGTTATTTACCTACGAGAGCACTGGGCCAGTCTCTTACCGATTACTTATCGACATCGATTCAGGGCGGTAACGTTGATACCGCTAAATTACTTTGGTATGGCGAACTAGCCGCGTTTCCTTATCAGGATAACAACGGTATTTTCCAAGCTTGGGTCGGTTTAAAAAACGCGAAATTCAGCTTTGATACCGCCTGGCCAGCGATCACCGATCTACAGCTTGATCTACTGTTTGAAAATGAATCCATGTACCTTGATTCTCGGTCAGCGACATTAATGGATGTCGAGGCGGAGCGGATTGTTGGACAAATTGCTCACTTGTCTGAAGATGGTTGGTTAGAACTCAGTGCCACGGTGAAAGCTCAAGGTAATGCGGTGCGAGATTATATGACCGCAAGCCCATTAGTCGATTCCGTTGGCGCTGCATTAACCGCGATTGACGTACGTGGACTGGTCAATTCTCAGTTCCAATTAGCGATTCCTTTTGCGCATGGTCATGATGTTCGAGCGTGGGGGTGGGCCGATTTGATGAATAATCAGGTTGAGATCAACACGCCACCCATGACGTTAAATGGTGTATCGGGACGAATTCATTTTGATAATGATCAGGTCTCGGCCGCAGGGCTAACCGGCGAGCTGCTCACACAACCGATTTCCTTTGATTTTAAAGGTGAGAGTGCCGCGCAAGGTTATCATGTCGGAATCGATTTAGTCGGTGACTGGGATATCTTGCCGCTAGCGCCTTATGTCGGTGAGCACTGGATAGCGCCGGTCACTGGTCATGCGCCTTGGCAAATGGGGGTCAATATTCAGCTCAATGATGTTGGCTTTACTTATCAAATCGATGCACAGGCTAATTTACAGTCTATCGCGAGTGACTATCCATATCCTTTGGGTAAACCTGCCAACCGTCAAGGCACAGCACATTTGCAAGCCTCAGGTAACCAGCAAACGGTGTCCGCTCGTTTACAACTGCCTGATGCGAAGTACCAAACTGAGATTGATATTACTCAGCCAGTGCCACACTTAACGGCAAGCTATTTGTTGCTGGGGCAAGGCAGTTTTAAAATGAGCCCTGTCGCCGGGCATGATGTTCAGATTCGCAGTGAGAGATTTAATCTTGATCAATGGCTGGATATTCTTGATCAGCAACCGGATAGCCAAGCGGTCAGTGTGTTAGCTGAGTTGCAAACACCAAGTCTGCCGATTCCTGAGCGAGTCGACGTTGATGTCCAAGAGCTCACTTTCGCTGGTTTAGAGTGGCATGATGTTGCCTTCAGTGCACGCCAAAAAAATCTTGGATGGTCAGTAACGGTCAATAGCCAAGAGGTGCAAGGCCAAGCCAGTTATATTCAACCTTATGATCTGACGGTGGCTTTACAACGTCTCCACCTCTATCTTCCACAGCTCGATCAACATCAAGGTCACAGTCTGTTGATTGATAGAGAAAAGCAAGATGCGCCACTGATCTCCGAGTTTGATCGCCGTTTTCATCAGTTAATGCCGAATCTCACTCTCGTGATTGATGATTTTTGGCTACAAGGATACAGCGTCGGTAAGCTGAGTATGGACTTTCAGCGTCAGGGCGATACTTTAGCTTGGAAAAAAATTGATATTGTCAGCGGTACCAATCAAATCAATATTAGTGGTGAGTGGACACTAACTGAAGATCACAGTCATACCCTGATGAATATCGATATGCAAGGCGAGAATAACAGTGATCTTATGGAGCGTTTTGGGATCACATCAGGGATACAACGAGCCCCCTTTTCGCTGAAAAGTCATAGCGAATGGGACGGTGCGCCATGGTCGATGCGCATTAATACCTTACGGGGTTCGGTAGAAACGGAATTAGGTAAAGGGGTTATTTCTAATGTCAGTGGGGCGGCGAATCTGCTTGGATTATTCAGTCTCGATTCGATCATTCGTAAAATGCAGCTCGATTTTAGCGATATTTTTGACAAAGGGATGGCGTTCAGCCGTATAACGGGTAGTGGAGATATCGAGCAAGGTATTTTTGTGACCAATAATATTAAAATGGATGCGATTGCTGGTGAGATGACTATCCGCGGTATGGCGGATCTCAATACCCAGATGGTGGATGCACAAGTGAACTTTGTTCCTGATCCTACCTCTGGGATCCCTGTGATGACAGCGTTTGCCGTTACTCCAGTTACCGCCTTATATGTGTTAGCGATCACTACGGTTATTTCACCGGTCGTTGAGGTGTTTACTCAAGTTAATTATGAGGTTAAAGGGCCTTTGAACTCGCCGAATGTACGTGAAATATCACGTCGTAAAGGGGAATTTAAGTTGCCTGAGCGACTAAAAAAATAAGCCAAGGAGAGAATCATGCTGCGAATAGGATTGGTGCAAATGACGTCAAGTGACGTCGTAAATGATAACCTAAGCTACATTGAACAGCAGGTCGCCCAGCTGGCGAGCCAAGGCGCACAATTGATAGTCACGCCAGAAAACGCGACCCTATTTGCTAGCCATATGCAATACCAGCAAAATGCAGAGCCATTGAATGTAGGACCTATTCAGCAGCGGTTCGCTCTATTGGCTAAACAGCATCAGGTTTATTTACTGCTGGGGAGCTTACCCATTCGGCGCACAACGGGGATCACCAGTACCTCGATTTTATTCGGACCTCAGGGCGAATGGCTAGCAGACTATGATAAGCTACACTTGTTCGATGTTGATGTCGCTGATCAGCATCGCTGTTATCGTGAATCGTCGTTATTCTGTGCGGGGCAGCGCGTAGTGGTAGCGAACACGGGATTGGCTAATTTAGGCTTATCGATTTGTTATGATCTGCGTTTTGCTACCTTATACAGTGAGCTACGCCGAAAAGGTGCACAAATTTTACTGGTCCCTGCTGCGTTTACCGCTGTGACTGGTCAAGCCCACTGGGAGTTGTTATTACGGGCGAGAGCGATTGAAACCCAGTGTTGGGTCGTCGCCGTTGGACAAACAGGGCAGCACGCAGGGGGAAGGCAGACTTGGGGACATTCGATGGTGATCAACCCTTGGGGAGAGATCACCGCCGCTCTCGGTCCTGAAGCCGATAATCTCTTGGTCGATATTGATTTACGCTCGCTGCAAACTATTCGTCAAAACATGCCCGTGCTTGAGCACACACGTTTTCATCATCAATTTATAGAGAAAAAGAATCCGCTATGAGTATTACCCGTATTGAACAAGCGTTACTCGCCCCAACCGGCCTGACTGAACAGGATATTGCTGACACGCTAGCCAGTATCATGACTCGCGATATTGATTATGCTGATCTCTATTTTCAATCGAGTTGGCATGAATCGCTGGTTTTAGAAGATAGCATTATTAAAGATGGTTCATTTAATATCGACTGTGGGGTTGGTGTACGGGCGATCAGCGGTGAAAAAACCGGTTTTGCTTACTCGGATCAAATTCAGCTTGATGGATTAAAGCAAAGTGCGATTGCCGCACGAGGCATTGCGACTCAAGCCAAAAATGGTCAGGTTCAGGCGTTTCGACGCAGTGATAACCAAGCATATTATGCGGCGGATAACCCATTAGAGAATTGGCAAAAACAGAAAAAAACTGAGCTACTACAACAGCTCGATGCTTATATTCGAACCAAAGAGCCTTTGATTCAAGAAGTCTCGGTGAGCCTGAGTGGGGTTCATGAACAGATGCTGGTTGCGGCAACCGATGGGACTTATGCTGGTGATATTCGTCCGTTGGTGCGTTTATCGATCTCCGTGTTGGCTAAAAAAGGCGATCGTCGTGAGCGCGGCAGCGCAGGAGGCGGCGGCCGATTTAATTATGATTACTTTTTAAATGAAGAAAATGGCCAAAAAATTGCTTTTGCCTACGCCGATGAAGCGATTCGCCAAGCGTTGGTGAATTTAGAAGCGGTGGCGGCTCCTGCGGGTACCATGCCAGTAGTATTGGGTTCTGGATGGCCTGGTGTCTTATTGCATGAAGCAGTAGGCCATGGCTTGGAAGGTGATTTCAATCGTAAAGGGTCTTCTGTTTTCTCTGGAAAAATCGGTCAGCAAGTGACCTCTAAGCTGTGCACGATTGTCGATGATGGAACGTTAAAGGATTTACGTGGTTCATTGAATGTCGATGATGAAGGGGTCCACGGTCAATACAATGTGCTGATTGAAAAAGGCGTGCTTAAAGGTTACATGCAAGATAAGCACAATGCGCATTTAATGGGCGTTGCCCCAACGGGGAATGGTCGCCGTGAATCCTATGCTCATTTGCCGATGCCTCGTATGACCAATACCTATATGTTACCCGGCGAGCATACTCCAGAAGAGATCATTGCCAGTGTTAAGAAAGGGATTTACGCGCCTAATTTTGGGGGTGGTCAAGTGGATATTACCTCTGGAAAATTTGTTTTCTCGGCCTCAGAGGCGTATTTGATTGAAAATGGTAAAGTGACACGCCCTATCAAGGGAGCGACATTAATTGGCTCTGGTATTGAAGCGATGCAGCAAGTCTCAATGGTCGGTAATGATCTGAGTATTGATCGCGGTGTTGGTGTCTGTGGTAAAGCGGGACAAAGTGTTCCGGTCGGTGTTGGCCAACCAACGTTGAAGTTGGATGCGTTAACTGTGGGTGGGACAGAATAATTGACGGAATAAAATCGGCCGCTTACACGAGAAGTTAGTGTAAAGCGGCTTTTCTCGGTAGTAATTATTGACGATCCGTGCGATATTTCGCGCTAATTTTTGAGCCTGTTTATAAACTCTGGAGTCACCATTATGTCTCATGAAGATGAATATCTCTCTGTTGAAGCCTTTATCGAAATGCAAAAAGAAGAGACTCGCGATATTATCCAAGCACTACTCGACGACGGCAGTGATCCAGAAGCCTTGTACGATATCGAGCATCACTTGTTTGCTGAAGATTTTGAAATTTTAGAGAAAGCGGCCGTTGAAGCTTTCAAACTGGGTTTTGAAGTATTGGAAGCGGAAGAGACTGAAGATGAAGATGGTCATAAACTGTTCTGTTTTGATGCGACGATGCAATCGGTTTTGGACCCGCAAGCGATCGATCAGCAAGTCGCAAAATTGGTCGAGTTAGCTGAAAAGTTTGATGTTATCTACGACGGGTGGGGCACGTATTACGAAGGTGAAGATGCCCTTTATCCAGAAGAAGATGACGAAGACGAAGAGCAAGCCTAACCTTCAGTGGTTGCCGTTATCGATTAACGCGGCCACAGTGAGCAATTAATTTGTCACAGTAAATACCAGTCAGCCGGCTGGTATTTTTGATCCCGCTCAGGTATATATGAGATAAATTTGCTCAAGATAATCAATGACAATGCAGTTTTCTCTCTCTGGTCCATGGCAGCTTTCGCCTCTGACAGACGTATCCATTCCTCAAGTTGATCTTTATTTTCCCAATCCATTCAGTTGCGCCTTGCCAAGTGAATTGGCCGAGCATGATCTCGCGCAGCAAGAATGGCATTTAATGCATGATATTGAAGTCGATGACCATCTCTTAGCGTTTGCTGCTATTGATGTCGTGATAGAAGGCATCGATTATCCAGCCGAAGTGCGTCTTAATGGTGCCGCTATTTTTGATTGTGATGGGACGCAACATCGCTATAAAAAAGAGATCCGCTCGCTGCTTAAGTTAGGTCGAAATCGGTTTGAAATTTTATTCTTAAATCAGGAAGACGATTGGTTGATTGAAGAGCCAATTTGTCCGCTTGGTGAAGAAAAGCGAGTCGCATACGACTCGAGGATAGGTATTTGGCGAGCGCCTTATTTACAGGCTATTTCTCACTTACGTCTTGAGCATCTAACGACAGAGCAAATCTGGCATCATGGTGGTGGCTGTGAGCTGTTAGTGAATCTTTACTTCACTACCTACGCAACGGGTTTAGTGTCGGCGGCAGTTCGTTTTGATGGCATGACTTACCATTTACCGATAGATGTACGCAGTGATCATGTAACGGCTATTTTCCAAGTCGATGCGCCTCGCTATTACGACGCAGAAAAACCGAATCCTGAAGATCTTTACACGATTGATGTTGAGTTAGACGGACAACAAGCCTCGGTTAAACTGGCATTGAGTGACACCTTGTGTGTCACTCATTTTCCGTTATAACGCGGCGGGTGGCTCCGATCATTTTGGCTCATGTTACCTAGTGTGCACAGCCAAAGTGTTTGTCGGTGCTTTTTTTCTGCGGATGCAAGCTTTGCCATACTTTTTCATGAAAGTAGTAAGCACAGGTATTAAAGCTGGGTTCAATCATCGCCATGATGCCGCCAATTAACCAACTTCCAGTGAGTAAATAAGCAATACCAAAAGCAACGCTAAAGTGGATGACGGCGAAGCTGGCGGTTTTTATCCGAGTCTTGCCCGCGTAACGTTGCAGTGCTGGATGCTGAGTCCATACCCGTTCATGGAAATAAAAAGCGACAGTATTGACCATCGGTTCCAGCATAGCGATTAAACTACCGAGAATGATATCGCCTGTCAGTAGATAAGCGATAGTAAAAGCGATGGTAAAGTGAATAGCAGCGAAGCTGAGTGTTTTTTTCATGATCCGGTCCCACCTATTTCTTTTTGATGTAAACATTATTGATAATTATTCTCAAAAAGAAAAGGAGAATCGAACAATTAATCTCATCGGTAAAATCGATGAACCTTCCGTTTGCTAATTAACCTTGCGGTTTGATGACTAAAACGGGGATGGGGGCGTTCTCGACGACCTTGCTGGCTACCGAACCGAGCATCACTTTGTCCATTCGTGAGCGCTTATGGCTGGGCATAATAATTAACTCTGCCTTGAGCTTGGCGGCATACTCCAGAATGGTCGTGTAGGGCTTTCCTTCAGCGACATGCAACTGATAGTGAATATCCTCTGGTAGATACTGCTGAGCAAATGCTTGTAAACGTTGCCCAACGTCTTGCTTCATTTTATTGGCAGCGTCACGCGGGAAATAAGTTGCGACCATCGACATGTGAATACCCGGTAGTACGGTTAAAAGATGCAGTTGAGCACCACTGTGTCTTGCTTGCCATACCGCACTTTGTGCGGCTTTATCAGCAAAGCCTTGTTCATTTAAATCGACGGGGACTAAGATATGTTTATACATGGTTTTTTATCTCTGTATGGCTTTCCCCCGCAGATTCGATAGCCAGGGGAAAGCAAAGTCACAATAGGTTAAGGTTGTATCGCCGTTTTCTTGAGGGCGCGGCGTCTTTGATTCCAGCCAAGCAGTAAGGTCAGCAACAGTGCAGGGACAAAGACCCATTCTTTCATTGGACGATCGCTATCCACGACGACCGTACGGACTTCCCAATCAAAATCGATCCCTGCCGCTTCAGCTGGACTACGAAACTCAACAGCGTCGATCAGCATTCGATTATTGATCTTATTAACGGTAAGCCCCATCGAACGAATCCGTTCTTCGGCCGTTAGCGCTCGATCATCAAACGGCAGTTGCACGGTTTTCGACACATAGTCGCCCATTAAGGTTTCTCCGGCGACGATCATCACAATCGGTTGACCCACCGGCGCTTTATCGACGATATAGGCTAAGTCCGTACCTGGGTATTGATACTTAGCCGGATAAATTTTGTCCCACCAAAATCCAGGTCGTAAAAAGCTAAAGGTCAGCAGCAACAGCAACAGGACTTCCCACCATTTTGCTTTGGTAAACCACCAGCCTTGAGTCGCGGCTGAAAATAACAGCATGGCGATGATCGAGGAGCCGACGGTTAAGGCTAAGTGCCACCATGATTCAATGCCCATCAATAATAACTGGGTATTAAAGATAAACATAAATGGCAAAATAGCGGTTCGTATGTCGTAGGTGAAGCCTTGAATACCGGTACGAATGGGGTCCGATTTCGCTATTGCGGCAGCAGCAAAAGCAGCTAGGCCGACAGGGGGCGTATCATCGGCTAAAATGCCGAAATAAAATACAAACAGGTGTACGGCAATTAATGGGATGATCAATCCACTCTGTGCGCCTAAGGTGACGATCACCGGAGCCATCAACGTCGATACCACAATGTAGTTGGCAGTTGTCGGTAATCCCATACCTAAAAGTAAGCTAATCACAGCGGTGAACAGCAACATCAGCATAATGTTACCGCCAGAGATAAACTCGACAAAGTCGGTCATCACTAAGCCAATGCCCGTTAAGGTGACTACACCAACCACGGTGCCAGCAGCGGCGGTCGCGACACCAATCCCTATCATATTGCGTGCACCAGACACCAAACTTTCGAGTAAGTCTGTAACGCCAGCTTTGGCTTGTTGAGCGGCATCGTTAGTGCGATTAAACCAAGCAATGATCGGTCTTTGCGTTAAGAGAATAAAAATCATAAACACACTGGCCCAGAAAGCCGACAATCCGGGGGAGAAACGCTCAACGGTCAAACACCAGACTAAGACCACGATCGGCAGTAAGTAATGCAGTCCAGATTTGACTGTTGGGCCAACGTCTGGGATTTCCTGAATGTTTTCATCCAAACTAAATTCACGCTCGTGAGTGTATTGAGCGGAGATTTTCAACAGCAAAAAATAACAGATTAACAGTGCCAGCGTGACGATCGGTGTTGCTGCCGCGCCAAACACATCTTTTGTCCAACCGACCCCGTAATAGACCACTGCACTCACTACACATAACCCTAAAATGGTGCCAGTGAAAGAGAGCAAACTGTTGAGCAACGTTGAAGGGCGACGGCGAGGTAGGCCAGTCATCCCTGCTTTACAAGCTTCTAGGTGGACAATATAGATAAGCGCAATGTACGAGATAAGCGCAGGTAGTAGGGCTGCTCGGATCACCTCGACATAAGAGATACCCACGTATTCGACCATCAAAAAGGCCGCAGCGCCCATGATTGGTGGCGTAAGCTGGCCATTGGTTGAAGCGGCGACTTCGATGGCTCCAGCTTTCGTACCAGAAAAACCCACTCGCTTCATGAGCGGAATAGTAAAGGTCCCGGTTGTGACCACGTTAGCTATCGACGACCCTGAGACTAAACCGGACAGTCCTGAGGCGACAACGGCTGCTTTCGCCGGTCCGCCACGCATGTGACCGAGTAAAGAAAACGCCACTTTGATAAAATAAGCACCAGCACCGGCCCGTTCTAGCATCGCACCAAAGAGCACGAATAAGAACACAAAAGAAGTCGAAACCCCTAAAGCGATACCAAATACGCCTTCAGTAGTCAGCCAGAGATGGGACATGGCCTTATTAAAGCTTGCCCCTTTGTGTGCGATGACGTCGGGCATATGTGGCCCAGCAAAGGTGTAGAGCAAAAAGAGCCCTGCCACACACATTAACGGCGGACCTAATGCACGACGTGTAGCTTCCAGGAGCAGCAGCATACCCATACCAGCAACAATGATGTCAGTATCGGTGGGTGCACCGGAGCGACCGGATAAAGAAGTATAAAAAAGATAGATATAAGCAGCCGAGAAGCTGCCCGCCAGAGCTAAGATCCAATCCACGGCTGGAATGCGGTCACGGGGAGAATCTTTTAACGCGGGATAAGCGGTAAAAGCGAGAAAAACCGCAAAGCTTAAATGGATAGCGCGAGCTTCGGTATCATTTAAAATCGCAAAGTTAAAAATAAATGGCAGGGGTGAAGCATACCAAAGTTGGAAAAGAGACCAGCACAGTGGTACAAACCACAAAATGCGCCCAGAGAAACCCTGTGGATTTCTTGCGCCAGTATCTGCCTGTGCAACCATCTCTTGCACATCCTGCGACGGAGTTGTTGCCTGCGTCATGTACGTTATCCTTAATATTGATGGTTTATCCCTTTTCTATTGCGCCGTCGATAGTCAGTGAACGGTATTGATACTCTCAAGTACATGGAGATTCACAACATAACGCTGAACGTTAGGCTGTATGGTGTTCGCTGAAGGCTCAATAGAAGAGGGTGCTGTGCAAATAAATAATCATTCTATGCCTTCCCCTAAAAACATTGATGTTCAGTCACTTTACTGTGTCAGCCATGGTTGTCAGGAGAGGAAATAGATAGCCATAAAACAAAGTACTTTGAGTAGAGACCGCCAATCAACCCCCACGCGCCGTGTGCTGGGCATGGGGATTGGAGGATGGGTCGACTACCTACAACGAATCGCGATTTATTTTAGTAAACCAACTTCTTTGTAATATTTTTCAGCACCAGGGTGGAGCGGAATCGAAAGGCCGGCTTTGACCATGTCTTCTTTTTTCAAGGTTGCAAAGGCGGGATGAAGACGAGTAAAGGTATCAAAGTTTTCAAACACCGCTTTAGCAACATTATAAGCAACTTCATCGGAGACATCGGCACTGGTCACTAGTGTGGCAGCAACCCCAAAACTCGTCACTTCGTTATCGGTCCCACGATACATGCCCGCAGGAATGGTGCTGTAAGCGTAGTAAGGACGTTCGGCTACAATTTTCGTCACTTCAGGTCCAGTTGCTGAGACCAATTTAGCGTTACAAGAAGTCGTCGCTTCTTGGATGGCTCCATTGGGGTGTCCGACCATATAGATAAAGGCATCAATACGATTATCACATAACGCTTGTGAGCGCTCAGAGCCTCTTAGTTCAGAGGCTAGTCTGAAACTGCTATTGGTCCAGCCAAAGGCGTCCATTACCACTTGCATGGTGGCGCGGTCACCGGAACCTGGGTTTCCGATATTAACGCGTTTTCCTTCAAGATCTTTTACATTATTGATGCCCGAGTCTGCGCGAGTGATGATGTTAAAAGGTTCAGTATGCAAAGAGAACATCGCGCGTAGCTTTTTGTAAGGGCCGAGTTCAGAAAACTGACTGGTGCCATTATAACCGTGGTATTGCCAGTCAGATTGAACGATAGCAAAATCGAGCTCGCCATTACGCATGGTATTGACGTTGTAAATCGAACCACCGGTTGATTCCACAGAGCAACGAATATTGTGCTCTTGACGGTCTCGATTCACTAAGCGACAAATCGCACCGCCAGTTGGATAGTAAACGCCGGTTACGGCTCCAGTACCAATAGTAATAAATTCCTGAGCGTGAACCGCACTCGCTCCCATGACAGCCGCAGCGATAGCACCCACTTTAATGATCTTGTTCAATAACATGAATATCCCTTCCTTTTATTTATTATTCCCAAAGAGCTTGTACGGTTGTCGAGGGGTATGATTCCTTTCCCCTGATGACTTGAGGTTATTGCGCGGTTAGCGCCCTCGGCAAGTCGTTTGGTTCTAGAAATTGGCGCTGGTTCTGTTGAAAAACAGAAAAAGTGCCGAATGATAATAACAAAAAATACTCAATAAATTATAGAATTGTAAAAAATTATCATCGGTAGCACTGTGGTATTGAGCGATAGGTAATGTTATTGAATGAGGCTAATTATTTGATAAGTATTAATTTAAAGTCTTTTTTGTTGGATATAGCAAGATACGCGAGATGTGAATTGGGTCACATTTGTTTAACAATGTAACCCGTCATTAATGCGCTTTAACCAGCGTATTCAAAGAGCTCGCAGACAGAAGTAAATAGCTGTTTAGTCGTAATATTCATGGTTGGAGTAATGAAAATAGTATCATCGCCAGCGACAACACCTAAAATACCTTCTGATTTACCAAGAGAGTCGAGTAAACGAGCAATTAACTGCGCTGCACCTGGGCCGGTGTGTATCACGACTAAAGCGTTATTATGATCGACATCGAGGACAAGCTCTCTTAGTGAGCTGGATACCGTTGGCACTCCGAGCTCAGCGGGTAAGCAATACACCATCTCCATTTTGGCATTGCGAGTACGAACGGCACCAAACTTGGTTAGCATACGCGATACTTTAGACTGATTGATGTTATCAAATCCTTCATTCTTTAAAGCATCAACAATATCGCTTTGTGAGCCAAAGCGTTCTTCTTTCAATAGGGCTTTAAAAACACGAACTAAGTTATCTTGTTTATCTGTAGGGCGCATTGTGGATTTTCTTTTGCTGTTCAACCATTAATGACTATTGTCACATAGCTCACGATAGAGAGGCAAATTATCGTCGAAAACTGTCTAAATGGTCACTGTAAAAATACCGTATTTACGTTTATATCCTTCTTACTTGTCGCTACAGTGGGATTGGTTACGCTCGCTTACCCTCATCATAGCGTTATCGATGCTCATGGGGATTCTCTCACTTGTCGCCTATCTGTAACGCTCAGTCGTTTGCTTATCAATGGGGGCTAATGCTTTGTCATAACTGATAAATCCCCTCATAATGCCTAACGAGCGGTCGCGTCTTAGTGAGGAATTGCGCAAAGTCGCAAAGCTGAGGTTAATTGATTGTAATCAAGATGTAGTTGCTATAGCTTTTTGATATCGGATAAAAAGATACCCTACCAAAACATATAAAAGATTCACTCTCAAGGAGAATTACGATGAAAGTCGCTGTTATTGGTGCCGCTGGCGGCATCGGTCAAGCCCTAGCTCTGTTATTAAAAAATCATCTTCCTGCTGGTTCAGATCTTGCTTTGTATGATATCGCTCCAGTGACGCCTGGTGTGGCTGCTGATTTGAGTCATATTCCAACGCCAGTGTCGATCAAAGGTTATTGCGGTGAAGATCCAACGCCTGCATTAGAAGGCGCGGATGTTGTGCTGATTTCGGCAGGTGTGGCACGTAAGCCGGGAATGGATCGGGCGGATCTTTTCAATGTTAACGCTGGAATCGTCAAATCACTCGCTGAACGAATCGCCAACGTTTGTCCAACCGCTTGTATTGGGATCATCACTAACCCGGTCAATACAACCGTGCCTATTGCGGCTGAAGTATTGAAAAAAGCAGGTGTTTACGATAAGCGCAAGCTATTTGGTGTCACGACACTGGATGTTATCCGTTCTGAAACTTTTGTGGCGGAATTAAAAGGCAAAAATCCTAGCGAAGTCCATGTGCCTGTGATTGGTGGCCATTCTGGGGTAACGATTCTCCCTTTACTGTCACAAGTTGATGGTGTTGAGTTTACTGAGCAGGAAATTGCAGCGCTGACTAAACGCATTCAAAACGCGGGCACTGAAGTTGTGGAAGCCAAAGCGGGTGGTGGCTCGGCAACACTATCAATGGGACAGGCTGCGTGCCGTTTCGGCCTCTCTTTAGTGAAAGCACTACAAGGCGAGTCAGTGATTGAATACGCTTATGTTGAAGGTGGTAGCGAACACGCTCCTTTCTTTGCTCAACCGATTAAACTGGGTAAAAATGGTGTTGAGGAAGTGCTGAGCTACGGACCATTGAGTGACTTTGAAAAAGCAGCGCTCGACGGTATGTTAGAAACGCTCAATAAAGACATTGAGATCGGCGTTGAGTTCGTTAAATAACGATCGTTAGACGTAAGATCATTTGACTCGCTATTTCGTTCGCTCACCCAGCGTGCGTATTGGTAGTCGTTATGGTAAAGCATGAAAACTAAGAATAATGCCGCAGGTTTTGACTTCGTGGCATTTTTTTTGGGCGATGATCTTATGATCTAAAACCCGTATCAACCATCCTTCTTATCTTTCCTAAAAGATCAAGAATTGATCGTCCATTCTTAAGGTTCTCTTCTCTGCGATTCATCATCCTTTATCCCTTTCCTACTTGAAGCTTGCAGGGGGGCTAGGTCGTTCACCTCAATCATAGAGTCTGTCTAGGCTCATGGGGACTCGCTTACTTGCCGATTACCTGCAACGCCAAATTGTTTAGATATAGTAAGCCGCACTGCATCGGTTGATGTGTTGTAGAGCGATATTATTCGAGCGTGTTTTTCTCAGTTTCAAATGATGATTAAGCTTTTGATTGTTTGAATTTTTTATCTATGAAAGTAGTCATAAAAGTGGCATTAGATTAAATTTTTATTCATTAATTCTGGAAAAATAGTATTATCTGGCCTTTTTTATGGTAGCTAAGGCTATTTTATGGCGCAATCTGACATAGATTTGATCGTTGGCAATGAATGTGTAAAAACGTTGGCTTTGTTAGTGAAGTGGATCACGTTGAGTCTGCTATTGAATGCTATTTCTGACTACTATAGCGTTTTCCAGAAGCAAGGTTGGAAATAATCATGGATAACAAATTAGGTTTAGGCTCTTTAACCGCCTTGGTTATCGGTTCTATGATCGGGGCTGGGGTATTCAGCCTACCGCAAAATATGGCAGCAGTGGCGAGTCCTTTAGCGGTGATGATTGGCTGGTGTATTACCGGGATCGGTATGATCTTCCTTGCCCTATCATTTCAGCAATTAGCGATCCATAAACCAGAGATTAATAGCGGTGTGTTTGGTTATGCCCGTGCTGGCTTTGGTGATTTCGCTGGATTTTGTTCGGCCTGGGGATACTGGTTCAGTGCGATGGTCGCTAATGTTTCCTATCTAGTGATTGTCTTTAGTACTTTCGGCATGCTGTTTGATACGCCTGATCGGGTTATTTTTGGCGATGGTAATACGTTGATTTCGATTGCGGGTGCCTCGGTACTTCTTTGGTTAGTGCATTGGCTGGTTTTACGTGGCGTGCAAACGGCAGCGTTGATCAATTTGGTGACCACCTGCGCGAAAATGATCCCGTTGGTACTGTTTATTCTATGTGCCATGGTCGCTTTTCGATGGCAGACGTTTACGGTCGACTTTACGGGACTCCACTTTGGCGCTGAGCACGATTTATGGTCGCAAGTCAAAGCCACCATGTTGATTACCGTTTGGGTATTTATTGGGGTCGAGGGAGCGGTGGTGGTCTCTAACCGAGCTCGGGTGCGACGTGATATTGGACGGGCGACAATCTTTGGTTTACTGACTGCGTTAGCCATTTATGTCTTAGTGACATTGTTATCGATGGGCGTGATTATCCCCGTCGAGCTAGCCAGCTATCAGAATCCGTCGATGGCGAGAGTACTAACCGAGATACTGGGTCCTTGGGGGCAGTATATTATTGCGATTGGTTTAATTATCTCTGTTTGTGGCGCATTTTTAAGCTGGACAGTGTTGGCTTCGGAAGCGCCATTTTTAGGGGCAAAAGACGGTATGTTTCCCGCTCGGTTGGCGAAACAAAACGCGGCAGGTAGCCCAGCGAGTGCATTGACGTTAACCAACGTTTGTATCCAAGTGTCATTAATCGTTGTGATGTTTGCTGGTAGTACCTACGACACCTTGCTGATTTTTGCTTCGGAAATGATCTTAGTGCCGTACTTTTTGGTCGGCGCTTACACACTGAAGTTGGCGCTTAGTGAGTCTAAACAAGGCAAAATATTACTGATAGGATGTGGAGCAACGCTTTACGGTGCTTGGTTGTTGTATGCCTCTGGATTGCATTATTTATTGCTTTCAAGCCTGCTGTATCTGCCTGGTATTGCTTTTTATATTAAAGCCAAACGAGAGCAGGGAGTGCAGCCTTTTCTGGGACGAGAGAAACTCGGTGCTGGCACTTTAACCCTATGTGCTTTGTTTGCCTTTGGTTTAATCTGGCAAGGGTGGTTTTAGATAACCAGCAAAGACTCACTTGTCGCCTTACTTGAGTCGGGGCGACAAGTGAATGAAGTAATAAGACTGAGCTCGCTTACGAGTCTTATTACTTACTGCGTTTGACCGCCATATGAGCCAAAGCGATCAATGCTTGTTTGTAGTCACTTTCGGGTAGAATAGCCAATTCGGCAATCGCTTTATCGGCTTCTTGTTGCGCTTTAGCGGTGGTGTATTCTAATGAGCCTGCTTGCTGCATCGTTGCTAAAATCGCCGTTAATTTCTCCATCCCATTGGCTTTTTCAATCGCTTCACGAATCATCGCCGATTGTTCTCCTTGGCTATTGCGCATTGCATGCAGCAAAGGAAGCGTGGGTTTACCTTCTGCGAGATCATCACCGACATTCTTGCCCATTTCTTTGCCATCAGCGGTGTAATCCATCACATCGTCAATCAATTGGAAGGCAGTACCTAAATATTTACCGTAGTTTTGCATCGCCCGCTCAACTTCGGGAGAGGCATCACATAACATCGCTCCAATTTGCGTGGCGGCTTCGAATAATCGTGCTGTTTTTGAGTAAATGACCTGCATATAACTCTCTTCCGTAGTATCGGGATCGTTACAGTTCATTAATTGCAGCACTTCACCTTCAGCGATAACGTTGACGGAATGGCTCATCAACTTGAGAATTTTCATCGAACCAAGTTCGGTCATCATTTGGAAAGAGCGGGTGTAGATAAAATCGCCCACCAGTACGCTAGCGGCGTTACCAAACGTCGCATTGGCAGTGGCTTTACCTCGCCGCATATCGGATTCATCCACCACATCATCGTGTAGCAAAGTTGCCGTATGAATAAATTCAATAAACGCAGCAGCCATGGTGTGCCCCTCACCTTGATAGCCTAAGGCTTTGGCTGACAAAATGGCCAGTAATGGACGTAGGCGTTTACCGCCACCACTGACGATATAAAACCCCAGTTGATTAATAAGGGAAACGTCAGAATTGAGTTGAGCAAGTATCGTTTTATCCACTTTTGCCATGTCATCGGCAGTAAGCGCTTGGATAGCTTTAAAATCCATCATAAATCCGGCTGAAGTTAGAGCTTGTAAGGCATTATGTTCTGCTTGAGTTAGTGAATAATACACTAAAAAATATTGATTAATACATGGCTTAAAGGCATGATTGCCGCACTTTTGTTTGGCGATTAGCTTTTCGCCAATTTTTTTTAAATATGGCTTGTCATGGGGACGCCATTCACGTAGAATCTGCGCCCTATTGATGATTAGTTTAGCGCACACCCTTTTTGCTCAAAAATGTTAGCATAGGCTGTGCGGAAAGAGCGGAGTAAAATATGTACGCTGTTTTCCAATCTGGTGGTAAACAACACCGTGTAAGTGAAGGTCAAACTCTTCGCTTAGAGAAATTAGACGTTGAAACTGGCGCAACAGTAGAATTTGATAAAGTTCTTCTGATCGCTAATGGTGAAGCAATTCAAGTTGGTGCTCCTCTAGTTGAGGGCGGTAAAGTGACTGCTGAAGTGGTACAACACGGTCGTGGCGATAAAATCAAAATCGTTAAGTTCCGTCGTCGTAAACACTCTCGTAAGCAACAGGGTCACCGTCAGTGGTTCACGGAAGTGAAAATCACTGGTATCAACGCTTAAGTTATTAGGAGAGTTTAACAATGGCACACAAAAAAGCTGGTGGTTCTACTCGTAACGGCCGCGATTCAGAAAGTAAACGTCTTGGTGTTAAGCGTTTCGGTGGTGAAGCTGTATTAGCAGGTAACATCATCGTTCGTCAACGTGGTACTAAGTTCCACGCTGGTAATAACGTTGGTATCGGTAAAGACCACACTCTTTTTGCTCTGTCTGATGGCAAAGTGAAATTCGAAGTGAAAGGTCCTAAGAACCGTAAATTCGTTAGCATCGAAGCTGAATAAGTTTAGTTTCTCGCTGAATTTAAAAACCCTGCCGTTTGGTGGGGTTTTTTATTTATCGGCAAAGTGCTTATAACTAGTGATCCCTATTGTTTGGGTTGACTTGTTATGTGTTCTAAAGCAGAGATGAGACGCTGATTAATGTCTCCTGCTAAAAAATTGATACTATTAATAAGCAATGGTATTGCAGCGCAAATTGTGCGGAGTAACAAATGAAATTCGTTGATGAAGCGGTAATAAAAGTTCAGGCTGGTGACGGCGGCAACGGCGTGGTCAGTTTCTGGCGTGAAAAATTCATTACCAAAGGCGGTCCAGATGGTGGTGACGGCGGTGACGGTGGTGATGTTTATATACTGGCTGATGAAAACCTAAATACACTGATTGACTACCGTTTTCAGCGTTTTTACGACGCTGAGCGCGGAGAAAATGGGCGTGGTGCGAACTGTACTGGCAAGCGTGGTAAAGACAAAGTATTGCGCGTTCCTGTTGGTACACGTGCGGTTGATATCCATACTAATGAAGTGATCGCTGAAGTCGCTGAGCATGGCAAAAAGGTGATGATTGCTAAAGGTGGTTGGCACGGTTTAGGCAATGCTCGTTTTAAATCGTCGGTAAACCGTGCTCCGCGTCAGAAAAGTATGGGTACTAAAGGTGAAGTGAGAGAAGTGCGTTTAGAGCTACTTCTGCTTGCTGATGTCGGTATGCTTGGCTTGCCTAATGCTGGGAAATCAACCTTTATTCGTGCCGTATCGGCAGCAAAGCCTAAAGTGGCTGATTATCCTTTTACAACCTTGATCCCAAGTTTAGGTGTCGTGAGTGTCGTCCCTGAAAAGAGTTTTGTTGTTGCTGATATTCCCGGGTTGATTGAAGGTGCTGCGGAAGGTGCTGGGCTAGGTATTCGATTCCTGAAACACCTAGAGCGTTGTCGAGTATTGCTACACATGATCGATATCATGCCTGCAGATCAAAGCGATCCTGTTCAAAATGCATTAACGATCCTTGATGAGCTTGAGCAATACAGTGAGAAATTGGCTCAAAAACCACGTTGGTTAGTGTTCAATAAAACCGATCTCATGCCAGAGCAAGAAGCCAATGAAGTGATTCAAAACGTTTTGGACGCACTGGGATGGGAAGATCAATACTTTAAGATTTCTGCTATTAATCGTCAGGGTACCAAAGAGTTGTGCATGAAGTTAGCTGACTTTATGGAAACCTTACCTCGTCAGCAAGAAGAGATTTCTGAAGAGCAAAAAGTGGAATTTATGTGGAATGATTACCACAAAGATGCCATTGCCAATCAACCGATCATTGACGAAGATGACGACGACGATGATTGGGATGATGAAGAAGACGACGGTCATGTTATTTATGTCCGTGAATGATCCACTTGATGTTTAACGTTAGTGAGCCGCAATCTTGATTGCGGCTTTTTTTATATTCTAAATCATATCGTCACGACACATTTTGTTGCAAACTAGGCCTTAGATAAATCAAGGCAGTTAGGAATGGAATCATGACATCCAAACAACGAGCAATTTCACGTTTGATTGCTCAAGCGGGTCAAATGTTACTCGCACATGGTGCAGAAAGTACTTTGGTTGGCGATATTATGCGACGTATGGGGCTGGCTTCTGGCATGGATGAAGTGGAAGTCTCGCTCTCTGCGAGCTCATTAGTGGTGACTACCGTTTATCATCAGCATTGTATTACCACCGCTCGACGTTGTGCTGATCGAGGCATTAACATGCGAGTCGTGACCCAGATCCAGCGTATTTGTATTTTGATGGAGCGAGGCTTACTCGATTACTCGATGGCACAGCACAAACTTGAACGAATAACGCCAGAGCGTTATAACCGATGGTTAGTGGTGGTGATGATCGGTTTGTCATGCGCGGCGTTTAGTCGTTTGGCTGGTGGTGATGGAATCGTGTTTCTAATGACCTTTATCGCTTCTGCCATCGGCATGATGGTGCGCCAAGAGATTGGTCATCGCCAATTTAACCCTTTACTTAATTTTGCGGCGACAGCGTTTGTCACGTCACTCATTTCTACTCAAGCGGTGATCTATCAGCTTGGTAATAAACCAACCATCGTGATGGCGTCTTCAGTATTAATGCTGGTACCGGGCTTTCCATTGATCAACTCGGTTTCTGATATGCTGAAAGGTTACATCAATATGGGTATCGCTCGCTTTGTGATGGCAAGCTTACTGACCTTAGCAACCAGTTTAGGGATTATTGCCGCGATGAGCGTGACGGGAGTGTGGGGATGGTAGCGCTGGTGAGTTGGGATTTATTACTCGGGTTAATCAACGATATGTTGTTTGCCTCGATTCCTGCTGTTGGGTTTGCGTTGATCTTTAATGTCCCAGTCCCAGCATTAAAGTATTGCGCTTTAGGAGGCGCGATCGGTCATGGATCGCGTTATTTGATGCTGCATTTTGGTATTCCGATTGAGTGGGCGAGCCTGTTTGCGGCAGGGATTGTGGGTATGATTGGTGTTCAGTGGTCGAGACGATTTTTGGCTCATCCTAAAGTCTTTACCGTAGCAGCATTAATTCCTATGGTTCCCGGTGTATTTGCTTATAAGGCAATGATTGCGATGGTAGAAATTCACCATTTAGGCTTTAAACCTGAGCTGTTTGCGAGTTTAATGGAAAACTTCTTAAAAGCGATGTTTATCATTGCGGGATTAGCAGTTGGCTTAGCAATACCCGGGCTGTTATTCTATCGTCGCAAACCCATTGTATAAGGGCAATGGTTTGTACTAAGAAGGGAATTAGGTATAATCCGTTTTCTTCAAGAATTCTAAGGTATATTTGACGTGTTAATTAGCATGATCGCGGCTATGGCCCATGGCGGTAAGATAGATAAATCTCAAGATATGTATCTTTCTAATGCTAGTTCTCGGATTATCGGTAACGAGAATTCGATGCCTTGGCATTTGCCAGCTGACTTTGCTTGGTTTCGAGAACATACGTTAGGTAAGCCTGTTGTAATGGGGCGTAAGACATATGAATCTATAGGTCGTCCATTACCTGAACGCCATAATATTGTAATAAGTCGTGATTCGTCACTAGACATTGAAGGTGTTACAGTTGTCTCGTCTGTTGAAGAAGCTATTAATTCTGCTGGTAATGTGGATGAAATAATGGTCATTGGTGGTGGTTCCATCTATAGAGCTTTTTTACCTTTAGCTAAAAGACTATATTTGACTTTTATCGAAGCTGATATCAATGGTGATACTAGATTTCCTGAATGGGGATCTGATTGGAAGGTAGCAGAACAACGAAAATATAATAAAGATACTGAAAACCAGTTTGATATGCATTTTGTAGTGCTTGAGAGAAAGTAGTTATAAGCACTTTTTACTTCAAATGTTGCTGGCGGTAGTGCCAGCAACATTTGTTATAATCATTTTAAAGAGCTTTTTGCACAAAATACTGTTTATCTTCCCAACGTAACATGGTCAGCGGCCCGCCCCATACGCAGCCAGTGTCTAAGCCAATTACGTTTGGACTGAAGTAGCCCTCTAGCGCTGCCCAGTGGCCAAAAATCACCGTTTTTTCTAACTCAATCCTTTGGGGTAGGGCAAACCAAGGCATTAGCTCGTGGCTACTCACTTGAGCGGGAGGAAGTTTACACGCCATATCAAGACGCCCATCAAAAAAGCAAAAGCGCATGCGAGTGAACGCATTAATGATATAGCGATAACGCTCAATCCCTTGTAAATCTTCATTCCATAAGTCCGGAGTATTGGAATACATATTGGTGAGTAACCATGGCCATCGTTGGCTACGTAATACCGTTTCTACCTCGTGGGCAGCTTTTCGAGCGGTTTGTAAATTCCATTGGGGTGAGATGCCCGCATGAGTGAGGACAAACTCGGGGTGTTCTAACAAGAGTGGCCATTGGCGAACCCAATCTAGTAGCTCATCAGCGTCAGGCGCAGCAAAAATGGCCAATGTTTTATCTTTGTTTTTGGCTGGATGAATGCCCAGTGATACGGCTAATAGATGTAAATCATGATTGCCGAGCACCGTTTTTGCAGCGGGTCCTAAGTCACGAATAAAGCGCAGTGTTTCTAGTGATTTTGGGCCGCGCGCGACTAAATCACCAGCGAGCCATAAGGTGTCACTAATAGGATGAAAGTTGACTTGTTTGAGCAATAGCTGCAGTTCATCTAAACAGCCTTGAATATCGCCGACAATGTAATTTGCCACACAAACTCCCTTAATTCAGTACGTTGGGAACGGCTAGGCGAAAAGGGTCTATTTCAGCTAGAAAAGGTTCACCGAGGCTGTTGATCATTCCATAATGGCCTTGCATGACGCCAACTGGCGTTTCTAATGCCGTGCCACTGGTGTAGGTATACTCATCATTGGCGGCAATAACAGGTTGTTCTCCAACGACGCCTTCCCCTTCAATCCGCATCTGTTTTCCGTTAGCGTCGGTTACTAACCAAGAGCGACTGATGAGTTGTACGGTTTCGGTACTGAGATTTTTTATGGTAATAAGATAAGCAAAAACGTAACGGTGCGCTTCAGGATGGGATTGTTCTGGCACGTACTTAGTTTGAACCTGAATCTTGATACAAGGATGAGTAATATCCATAAATACTCCTGATTCGGATGACAAAACGAAGAAAATATAGGATGGCACATTGGCCATCCTAGTCTATTTATGCGGGTTGAGTATTCTGAGCATCAAGCCAATTTGCCATCGATACAAACTGCTGCAAGGTCAGGTTCTCTGGACGCATCGTTGAGTCAATCGCAAGCTGTGCAAAGGTCTCATCATCCAATAACCCTTTATAGCAGTTACGCACCGTTTTACGGCGTTGATTGAATCCTTCACGTACGACACGATCCAACCATTTTAAACTCGTTGCAGGGTGCGGTAGTTCTTCGTAAGGCAATAAACGAACCACCGCAGAATCGACTTTAGGTGGCGGAACAAAGGCACTCGGTGGGACTTCTAATACCGGAACAACTTTACAGTAGTATTGTGCCATGACGGTTAATCGACCATACGCTTTGCTACCCGGTCCTGCCGCTAAACGGTTGACGACCTCTTTTTGCAGCATAAAGTGCATATCTTGAATTTCTTTGTGAAATTCAAATAAATGAAACATCAGCGGTGTCGAGATGTTATAAGGCAAGTTACCAAAAATACGCAGTTTATTATTCGGTTTAACCAATTGCTGAAAGTCAAAACGCATGGCGTCACCTTCGTGAATCGTCAACTTGCTCGATAATTCAGGATGGTTGCGTAAACGCTCGGCTAGATCACGATCGAGCTCGATCACCGTAAACTTATCAACTTCACGGCCTACGGGCTCTGTAATGGCCCCTAAACCTGGGCCAATTTCTACCAAATTTTGACCTGGTAAAGGATTAATAGCGGATACGATTCCATCAATAATATAAGGATCGTTTAAAAAGTTTTGACCAAAACGTTTACGCGCTTTGTGCCCTAAATGGACATCATTTCTCATAGTGTTCTCAAAGTTATTGCGTTTTTTTATCAACTAATTCAATTGCTTGATCGAGAGCGGTTTTAAAACTGCCCACATCGGCTAATCCCGTTGCGGCTAAATCGAGCGCTGTTCCATGGTCTACCGAGGTTCGAATAAAAGGTAAGCCTAAGGTAATGTTAACTGAACGACCAAAGCCTTTGTATTTTAGTACAGGGAGAACTTGATCGTGATACATTCCTAAAACGGCATCCGCTTTTTGCAAATATTTTTCGCTAAAGATGGTATCTGCCGGTAAAGGGCCCACTAAATTGATACCTTGTCGGCGAAGTTTTTCTAAACTTGGGGTGATGGTATCTATCTCTTCATGACCCAATACCCCTTCTTCTCCTGCGTGAGGATTAAGACCGCAAACATAAATTGTCGGCTGAGCAATCGCAAATTTCTCGACCAAATCATGGTGAAGAATACGAATGATGCTTTCTAGACGTTCAGCCGTTATCGCAGCAGAGACCGTTGCCAATGGTATGTGTGTGGTCACGAGAGCGACGCGTAGTCCTTCCGTTGCCAGCATCATTACCACTAATGGGGTATTGGATAGCTCGGCAAAAAACTCCGTATGACCACTAAAAGCGACGCCTGCGCGATTAATCACGCCCTTATGCACTGGGCCGGTGACAATAGCATCAAATTCACCATTCATACAGCCCAATGCCGCTCTTTCTAGCGTTTTTAATACATAATGACCGTTCGCGGAATTGAGCTGTCCAGCAATGACCTGTTCTGATACGGCAATTGAGTCAACCAGTAAATACCCCGCTTTTTGCGGTGTGGCTTTTTGATCGGGCTGATAATCAAGTAGCTTTACTGCAATTCCCAGTGCTTTGGCGCGCTCAGCGAGCATCTGTTTATCGGCGCAAATCACCAGTTGATGTGGCCAGTCATTTTGCGATAGTGCCAGTACTAAATCAGGGCCGATACCGGCAGGTTCTCCAGCGGTGACTACGATACGTTTAATCGTCATCTTGATCATCCTGTAGGATTTCAACAAAAGCACCGGCGCGCAGCTCTTGTAGCCAAGTACTGGCTTCTTCATTGAATTTACGGTTAAACAAAATGCGATAAGCTCGATTTTTCATTGCGGCATCAGTACGGTCAACTTCGCGGCGATCCAAGACTTCCACAATATGCCAGCCGTGTACGGTTTTAAAGGGTTCACTAATTATTCCAACCGGAAGTGTCTCGATTTGATGTTTAAACTCAGGAACATACAGTTCAGGTGTTTGATAACCTAATTCGCCATTTTGCGCTGCTGAGCCTGGGTCTTGGCTATATTGCTGAGCTAATTCAGCAAAGCTGGCTTCGCCAGCATTGATGCGACGTACTAAATCATTAAGTTGATTTTTGGCACCTTCATCGCTCAAAATAATCGTTGGTTTAATCAGAATGTGACGTGCATTGACTTCCGTCACCGCAACCGTTTCTAAGCCTTTGATATCATCAATTTTTAGAATGTGGAAACCGACACCACTACGAAATGGGCCAATAATACTGCCTTTATTTTGCATTTTAATTTGGTCGGCGAAAATCGTCGGCATTTCTTCTTTACGCATCCATCCCCAATCTCCCCCTTGTAGTGCCCGTGGGCCTTTTGAATAGGTGATGGCCATGGTGCTAAAGTCTGCGCCTTGGTTGAGTTCAGCGACTAATTTATTGGCTTGTGCTTCAACCTCGGATTTGTCTTGTCCATCGTTAAAACGCAGTTGAATATGGCTGATTTTATATTGTACGGTCGCGCTGGTTTCTTGAGCGAGCAGCTCTGCCAAGGTATCGACTTCGGCTGGAATAATGTTAATACGACGGCGTACTAATGCGTTACGTGCTTCGCTGGCGGCGATCTCTTTTCTGATCTGTTCACGAAATTCTGGGTAGGTTAATCCTTGTTCAGCAATCGATAAGCGAAGTTGTTCCGGTGTTTGTTGATTATTGTGAGCAATCTCGGTAATCGCGTCATTTAGGGTATTGTCATCAATACGTACCCCAATACGATCGGCTTCTTGCTGTTGCAAAGTATCGACAATCAGTTTTTCGATGATTTGTTCACGCAAAATATTTTCAGGGGGGAGTGTTTGCTGGTTTGTTTTTGCATTCGCTCTTACTGTTAGTAAGGCGCTGTCTATATCGCTTTGCAAAATCACCCCACTATTCACAATCACGGCTACGCGATCAAGCTCGACGGGTTGAGCTTGCACCGTCGCAATACTCACTAAGCTGGTTAACGTATATAAAGCCAATGTCCACAGTTTCATTAGAAATCCTATTCATTATCGAGCGTTAATCGTTGTTGCTCACGGTCATTATCCCCTTTCTACTTGAAGCTACAGCGATGTTGGCTACGTTCGTGCACCGCAATCACATAGTCTATCTATGTTCATTGGGACTCACTCACTTACCGCCTACCTGCAACTTCAAGTGGTTTGGGTATATTCGGAAAATTCAGAGTTTTTTAGGCTACGATGCCCAAATTTACTGCCCTAATTATTTAAGAAAAACGGGCGTCCATAACCCAAGGAATTATCAGAACTTTTAATTCCAGCCATGCTTTCACTGGAGCTCACTTTGGTGCCAAAGCCGATAATACCAATGTTAAAACTAAAGTTATTTTCATAGTTTGGATCTTCGAAACCCAGATAATTGCCACTTGGGGTTCTATTCCAATCTTTTAACTGATTATTGTAAGAGAAACCCATGTACCAGCAATCAGAGGTATAGCGAATGCCCACTAGCCATTCCAGTGCTTCATTGGTCGTCATGTCGTAAAAATATTGTCCAGTAACATGCCATTTATGAGAAAGCTGATAGCCGCCAAGTAGGCCTGCTTGAGATATCCCTCGTCGAGTAATACTGCTCACCGGAATACTGTCACCCACCGTATCTTCGATATACTCTTTGGTAACGTAACGATAATTGGTTTGTAGATAGCCGCCGTTAAATCGGTATTCCAAGGTACTGTTGGCCAATTGCATCGCACTGGTGTCGATGTCGTACTGAATGCCGCCGTGATAAAAGAGAAAATCATCGTAATTAAAATCCATTTCTACGGCCCAAGCGGAATAGTTCGATTGCGTATCTTCCACTTGGCTCGTATCGGTATTACTCGATTTTAAGCCTTTATCGATATAGAAAATTTGTCCAAACGCGATGTTTAGTCGTTCTTTGTATTGGTCATCAAAAAACCGCGTTGATGCGCCGTAGCTGACTTGGTTGGCGGCAGAGATAAAATCTACGCCACTGTACTTTCTACTTCTGAATAGGCCGTAGTAATCGGTTTGTAATAATGTCGTATCATAACGTGCGATATTTTGTTGGTTTTCTTTTGGAACATACAAGTACTGAACTTGTGGTTCAAGCGTTTGGGTATAGCCATTAAATAGCGTGGTGTCTCGTTCTAAGACGATACCGGCATGCGTTCTGAATTCAGGAATAACCCTTGATACACTTTCTTCTAATTCTTGGTAATCACTACTGATCACGCCAGATAAATCTTGTTGGTAATAGGTCGCTAACAGCCTTGCTTCTGTGGTCCATGTTCCCCATGTGTTTCCTAGCGGGATGCTAATACCGGGTTCGATATGGGCACGAGTTGCCGACGGTTTACCGATTGCATCGGTTTCAAAACGTGAAATGTGGCTTTTAATGTCTACATCTAGATAGCGCAGCAGCTCTGGTGCATAGTAGTTAAAAGCGACTTGCGGCATTAATCGATAGGGGAGGTTATCTTTATCGGTTAATACTTGAAAGTCTCTTGCCAACAATGAGGTATCCCATGCGGAAGAGCGGTAAGTCACTCGTGCTTGCTGCATCAGTTGGCCATCTTCTCGATTACCAATCCCTGAGCTTAAATCTGAAAAATACTCGACATCACTGACACGGGAGTAATCCAGATCCAGTTTCCATGCTTGTTGATAAATACCATCGTGGCGATATTGGAAACCCCAACGTTTCCCTTGTTCTGGATGTAATTCATCATCAGGTAAAAATTCACCTTTGAGGCTACCAGAACCAAATTCGGTGAGATAACGAAACACGGTATTTAACTGAGTCCCACGATTATCCATATAACGCAGAGTGGTTTCTAAATCGTAGTTAGGCGCTAAGTTCCAATAAAAAGGAACTGAGATTTCAAAACCATCACGTGAACCATAGGAAATATCTGGATAGAGGAAACCCGTTTTACGAGTATCGCCAATCGGTACGGTGAGATAAGGCAAATAGAACACGGGGACGTTTTGTATTTCTAAACGAGGATTGTAAAACGTCGCTTGTTCAGCGTCTTGGTCAACGTCAATACTTGAGGCACGCAAACGCCAAGCGCTATCACCTTCTGGACAAGAGGTAATTGAGCCATCTTCAATCTCATAAATGGCTTTACCGGTTTTGGCGATATAAGCCGCATGACCGCGACCCGGTTGACATAAAAACTGATATTGGGTGTTCTCTAATGTGATTTGATCAATATTGAGTTGATTGGTCACTCTATCTGAGGTTGCTTTGACTTGGCCATCACTAAAGGTCACATTACCTTCGGCCACAACAATATTTTCTTGTTGATGGAGTGTCACATTATTAGCGCGGATCTGTTTTTGTCCTTGTAAAACGACGACATCGCCAGAATAAGTGGCGCGCTGACCACTAATTGCTTCTAGCTTATCCGCTTTGACCTTGATAGGCTGTGGATTCGGATTTTCCGACTCGGGTTCATTCACTAGGCATTGATCAAGAGTGGGCAGTTCCTGCACACTGTTATCCACCGTTGCTTCTGCTTGAGTCTGTGGCGCAAAGAGCGCGGCGCTGATCGAAGCGGCTAAAAATGTGCGGGAAAAACGTGACATCGAGTTGTACTATCCTGTTGTTCTGTTTGATTCCGACTTTAAGAGTGTTAAGTCAATAAAATGCTTCCTTATCATAAAGGAAAATAACGCTCCCGGCACTATCAGACCACAGCACACCTAAAAAATTCATAGATTGAGAGCACATAATGCATATTTTTGGCAAAATTCTTGGCGCTTTCTTTGGCCTGCTATTTGGCGGCCCATTGGGCGCAATCTTTGGTCTATTTCTTGGCCACCAGTTTGATAAGGCTCGTTATCGAAGCCAAAACCCGTTTGCAAATGGACAATTCAGTTCAGGACCAACACAAACCGAGAGGCAAGAAGAATTCTTTAAATCCGCTTTCGCTGTGATGGGACACGTTGCCAAAGCGAAAGGTCAAGTCACCCAGCAAGAGATTCAATTGGCCAGTATTATGATGGACAGAATGAACTTGCATGGTGACCAGCGCCGCGCTGCACAAGATGCTTTTCGCGAAGGTAAGGAAGCCGACTTTCCTTTGCAACAAACATTAGAAAATGTCCGTTTTTTTACGGGTGGTCGATTTGATTTAATGCAATTCTTCCTTGAATTACAAGTTTCTGCTGCCTTTGCTGATGGTGATTTACATCCTAGTGAGCGTCAGGTTCTACATAAAATTGCTCAGGGACTTGGATTCTCATCGGATCAGCTAGAGCGCCGTTTACGTATGCAAGAAGCCGCGTTTCGTTTTCAGCAAAGTGGTGGTTTTACCGGTCAGCAGGGCGGGTCATCGGGTTCAAGTCAATGGCAGCAACCCTCTAGTCGAGATAGATTGGCGGATGCCTTTTCTGTGCTGGGTGTCAATCAAGATGCGGATGTACAAACCATTAAACGGGCCTATCGTAAATTGATGAATGAGCATCACCCAGATAAATTAATGGCTAAAGGCTTACCCCCTGAGATGATGAACATGGCAAAAGAGAAATCACAAGAGATCCAACATGCTTATGATTTGATAAAGAAAGAGCAGGGGTTTAAGTGATCGCGTTTCTTTACGCTGATTGAAGGCGTAACGATTAGTGCTAGTAAGGCTTATCTTATAAAGGGATAAGCCTTTTTACTCACCATTGAATCACCATAAAAAAAGCCCAGTCAATGACTGGGCTTTAAAATTTGGCTCCTCCTGCTGGGCTCGAACCAGCGACCTGCGGATTAACAGTCCGTCGCTCTACCAACTGAGCTAAGGAGGAACAGATTTTTTAATAATGGTGCCGACTACCGGAATCGAACTGGTGACCTACTGATTACAAGTCAGTTGCTCTACCTACTGAGCTAAGTCGGCATTAATAACGGATGACGTATCATCAGTTAATAATAGTGGCTCCTCCTGCTGGGCTCGAACCAGCGACCTGCGGATTAACAGTCCGTCGCTCTACCAACTGAGCTAAGGAGGAACAGATTTTTTGATAATGGTGCCGGCTGCCGGAGTCGAACTGGCGACCTACTGATTACAAGTCAGTTGCTCTACCAACTGAGCTAAGCCGGCTCACTTTATCAGTTAAGATACTGGTTGCGCTTGCACCAATCTCTATCAGAATATGGTGCCTCGAGGCGGAATCGAACCACCGACACGAGGATTTTCAATCCTCTGCTCTACCGACTGAGCTATCGAGGCAACGGGGTGTATTAAACGAGTTTTCCGATCCTTCGTCAACAGTAAAATGCAAAAAAAAACTCGTTTGCTGATTTTCTATACTTAGTGGGCTGTTTTTATCCATTTTTGTTTAGAAAAGCTAACAGAAACAGCGGTAAATTCTTACCTATCCTTCGACTTAACGTCTTTATCGTGTCGCTAATCGGATAGGGAAGAATCGTTTGATTAAGCTCAAGCTGGGACAAGTGAATGGTTTGCGGTTAAACGTTGTCCGCGATAAAAGTTTTTTAATCGCGCAAAAAGGAAACCACCTTATCTTCTCGGTAAGGTGTAGAACAGAGTATCGACTGATGAGTTTAAACCGTTTGCCTACCATGGAACGGGGCAGAGGGAATCGAGTGATCGTCAGTGATGTTTAGATAAAGAAAAGCCCAGTCAATGACTGGGCTTTGAAAAGTGGCTCCTCCTGCTGGGCTCGAACCAGCGACCTGCGGATTAACAGTCCGTCGCTCTACCAACTGAGCTAAGGAGGAACAGCTTTAATATGGTGCCTCGAGGCGGAATCGAACCACCGACACGAGGATTTTCAATCCTCTGCTCTACCGACTGAGCTATCGAGGCAATAAATGGTGCCGACTACCGGAATCGAACTGGTGACCTACTGATTACAAGTCAGTTGCTCTACCTACTGAGCTAAGTCGGCGCACTTAATTTATTGCTTGTTGTTACTGACGACAGCACCAACAATAAAATTTGTGGTGCCCGGAGGCGGAATCGAACCACCGACACGAGGATTTTCAATCCTCTGCTCTACCGACTGAGCTATCCGGGCAACGGAGCGCTATTAAACGGATTTTCCCTCTGTACGTCAACCACTATTTTAAAAAAAAATAGAAAACTGGTTTAAGTGTCGCTATTTTAGGCAAGTAGGGCGTGAAAGATTACTTCGCGTTAAATTCTCGTTTAAATTGAGTTACTTTTTCTAAGTAGCGCCGTGCTTCCGCATTAGGATGACGGTTGGTCAAAGCCCAATACACCTGATTAGGTTGTAGGCTATTTAAATTATTCATGGCTCGCTGTCGATCTTGATGGAATGTTCGCAGAACACCGCCAGCGCCTCCGTTGTAAGCAGAAATCATGCTGTACTCAAGAGAAAGAGGATGACGGACATCTTTCAAATAACGGTTTTTGAGTAGATAAAAATAGGCGGTACCGGTATCTATGTTATTTTCTGGATTAAAGAGGTATTCAGGTGTTGGCTCACCGGGTTTATTTTTTACCAAGTTAAACACATCCCGTCCCGCAGTTTTCGGCACTACTTGCATTAAGCCATAAGCGTTAGCCCAGCTGACCGCATAAGGGTTGAAGCTACTTTCTGTTTTGATGATCGCGTAAATAAGATCTTCCGGAATACCATATTTACGGGAAGCTCGGCGAACAATGTCGGCGTATTGGTAGCTACGGATCTGCATTTGATCCGCGACCATCGGAATTTCAACATAATAGGCTTTCTTAAAATCAACTTGTTTGACTTTGAGGTGATGAGCAATCAGGTAATCGGCGTAGCGGTTGGCACGCCAGCGCCACTGAATGGGTTGCTTATCTTGGTCGACAACTTGTTGGTATAAGAAAGGTTGTCCTTTTAGCTCAATGTTTTGTGATGAAAAAAGATCGACGCTAGCCGGATCGTCAGGCGTTAATAACGTGGTGATGATCGCTCTTTTTAAGTGTCCTTGAGGATCCGTGGGTGAGATGGTTTCAACCAATATTTTACCATCACTAAAATTGACTTCTGTTCGGCTAAGGTAATTATCGATGTATTTTACGTAATTACTTTTACCAGCAATTTTGATTTCTCGGCTACCCCAGCGGCGTTCGATATTGCCAGAGAAACTGAGGATCAAGCTATCTAATGCGGCGGTGTCTTTTTCAAATTGCCCGGGTAATTGAGCGAGATTTTTTGCAAAACGGTTGGTTGGCTCATAATCCACCGCATAGAAACGTTCAACAAACTCACGACTGCAGCCGACTAAGAGTAAGAGTGTGGTTAAACAGTACAGTGATTTTTTCATCGCTTTCCTAGGCAAATCAATTTCCCTGCTGATTTGATCTTGCAGCGAAAATAAACAGCTGCAAGATCAAATTGTCTAGAGATTATCTGTGAAACTCAAGCTTGGCTTGGTGGAGTATAACCTTCAATATGGACCTCTTTACCTTCGAAGAGGAAATTGACCATTTCATTTTCGAGAAATTTGCGGTGTTCAGGATCCATCATATTGAGTTTTTTTTCATTGATCAGCATAGTTTGTTTGGTTTGCCACTCTGCCCAAGCTTGCTTACAAATATGATCAAAAATACGTTTACCCAGCTCTCCGGGGTAGAGCTGAAAATCCAAACCGTCAGCTTCTTTCTGTAATCGAGCACAAAATACCGTGCGGCTCATAATGACTTCCTCTTAATCGTTTACGGATGAATTTCAAAGGGTAAGCTGTGCAACAACTGCTTTACAGGGGCTGCTAAGCCGATTTCTTCAGGCTGTTGTAAGTTATACCAAAGACCTTTCGTTCCTTCCATGATGATGTCTGGTTTATGAGTCAGTTCCAATAGAATCGGGGTAATATCTAAATGGTAATGACTAAAAGTATGCCGAAAGGCAATTAATGGGCGCTGAGATTGAATGTGGTTATCTTGTACAGCACGATGCGCTAACGTTGTTTCAATCTGCTGATCGGTATGTTGTGGAAAACAGTATAATCCGCCCCAAATCCCGACTTGTGGGCGTTGTTCAAGCCAGACTTGACCCTGATGATAAAGAATGACAAACCACGTTTGCTTGACTGGTTTGTCGCTTTTCGGTTTTTTACCAGGATAATCTAAGGGGTTACCTTGTTGCTTGGCAATACATAAGGATTCCACTGGACACAGTGTACATTTTGGCTTGCTACGGGTACAGATCATCGCTCCCATGTCCATCATCGCTTGATTGTATTTATCGACATCGACGCTTGGGGTCTGTTGCTCCGCATGCAGCCAAAGCTGGTTTTCAACGATTTTCTTTCCCGGCCATCCATCAACAGCAAAGCAGCGAGCTAGGGTCCGTTTAACGTTGCCATCTAAAATAGCATGCGGCTTTTTAAACACTGAAGAGAGCACTGCCGCTGCTGTCGAGCGACCAACACCAGGTAACGCATTCATCGCCTCCAGCTCGGTTGGAAACTGGCCTTGATACTGATCGACAATGATCTTTGCAGTTTTATGTAAGTTCCTCGCCCGAGCGTAGTAACCAAGGCCGGTCCAATAGTGCAGCACTTCGTCTTGTTGAGCCGCCGCTAAGTCAGCAACACTAGGAAAACGTTCAACAAAGCGCTGGTAATAAGGGATCACGGTGGTTACTTGGGTTTGTTGCAGCATGATTTCTGATAGCCATACCGTATAGGCCGTTTTATTTTGCTGCCAAGGCAGATGCTTTCGCCCATAGGCGTCATACCAAGTCAAAATTGCGGAAGCGAATGGAGTCACGACATGCTCTGTAATAATAAAAATAATGAATCAAAATTGCACCACAGAATGCCCGTCGAGTACAACCGATAAATTATAAGGGTATCTTTAAGGTTTCAGGTGATCGTTCTAGTGAAGCGCTGGACTATAATAACACTTGCATGGCAAGCAATTCTTTGGATAATCACACTCCCTTTGAGTGAAGACGAAAAAATAGACAGGCAATCGCAATGAGTGAAGTTACCACCAATCAATTGACAGAAGATGGCAAAGTGCTACGTAGAATCCGTAGTTTTGTGCGTCGTGAAGGTCGACTAACCAAAGGTCAAGAAGCGGCGATGAAAGCCTGCTGGCCAACCATGGGGATTGATTATCAAACCGAGTTACTGGATTGGGCTCAGGTGTTTGGTAACCAAAATCCAGTGGTGTTAGAAATTGGGTTTGGCATGGGAGCCTCATTGGTTGAAATGGCAAAAAATGCCCCACATAAAAATTTCATTGGTATTGAAGTGCATAGCCCTGGTGTTGGTGCTTGTTTGGCTTCCGCCCGCGATGCTGGTGTGACTAACTTACGAGTGATGTGCCACGATGCGGTTGAAGTTTTTGCTAACATGATCCCTGATAATAGCTTGGCGACGCTACAACTGTTTTTTCCTGATCCTTGGCATAAAAAACGTCACCATAAGCGCCGTATTGTGCAGTTAGAGTTTGCAGAAATGGTGCGACAAAAACTGATCGTTGGCGAAGGGGTATTTCATATGGCAACGGACTGGGAAAATTACGCTGAGCATATGATTGAAGTGATGAATCAAGCACCTGGTTATCGTAATCTCGCCCTGGAAGGGGATTATATTCCACGTCCAGAAGAGCGTCCGTTAACCAAGTTTGAACAGCGCGGCCATCGCCTAGGCCATGGCGTATGGGATATTAAATTCCAACGAGTGAGTTAACCTGTCCTACCAGTTTATGCTGGACAAGTATCAAGCTCGGCAAGATACTGCTTAGAACTTAGCCAACATGGTTTATCGTGTTGGCTTTTTTGACTCTCCCTACATTAAAAATCTGTTGGGCGATGAGACGGTAACTCATTTGGCCGTTCCATTGTTTTCAGCGGCAATAATAATAAAAGTAAACTCAGACTATGAAACCAAGCTCCGCTATTTTAGCGACCATTCTCGATGAAGTTCGTCCATTGATTGGACAAGGCAAAGTGGCTAACTACATTCCCGCTCTGGCCCAAGTGGCGAGCGATAAACTCGGTATCGCGGTTTACACTAACCAAGGCGAGATCTTTGCTGCTGGTGATGCGCAGGAGGGATTTTCCATCCAATCGATTTCCAAAGCGTTAAGTTTAACCTTGGCGATGGGTTTATATCAGCCAGAGGAGCTGTGGCAGCGGGTTGGCAAAGAGCCTTCTGGACAAGCTTTTAATTCATTGATTCAGCTGGAAATGGAGCAGGGCATCCCGCGTAATCCATTTATTAATGCCGGAGCGATTGTGATCGCGGATATGCTTTATAGCCGCTTATCCGCCCCTCGCCAGCGTTTGCTGGAATTTGTGCGTCAGTTAAGTGGTGAAGAGCAGATCATCTATGACAAAGTGGTGGCAGCGTCGGAAATGATGCACAGTGATCGTAATGCTTCGATTGCTTATTTAATGCGCTCGTTTGGTAATTTTGAAAACGAAGTGATTCCGGTCTTAAATAACTATTTTCACGCTTGTGCACTAAAAATGAGCTGTGTTGAATTAGCGAAAACATTCAGCTATTTGGCCAACAAAGGGGTCTCGGTACACACGGGGCAGCGCGTGGTTAGTGTGACGCAAAGTAAGCAAATCAATGCGTTATTAGCTACCTGTGGTCTTTATGATGGTGCGGGTGAATTTGCTTATCGAGTGGGCATGCCGGGTAAATCGGGGGTCGGTGGTGGCATCATCGCTATTGTGCCCGGTGAAATGACCATTGCGGTTTGGTCTCCTGAGCTTGATCCATCAGGTAATTCGTTAGCGGGCACTAAAGCGCTGGAGCTGTTGTCCGAGCGCATTGGCCGCTCAATTTTCTAGCTGATTAAAATGGCTACTGGCAATCATTCGATTGTCAGTAGCGAGTTGTTGTTGAGTTACTCTTCAGCCATAAATGCCGCCAGTAAATCATTCAAAAATAACTTACCATGTTCAGTGATCTGCCACGAAGTCGCATCTTGGGTTAAGTAATTCATCTCACACGCCCATTGGATGGTTGGCTCAATTACACTTAACGCTAGCCCTGTGGTGGTGGTGAAATCTTGTTTTGGACACGCTTCGAGCAGACGAAATCGGTTCATGAAAAATTCAAAAGGGCGATCGCCGGCGGCAACGAGCTGTTCATCACTCAAATAAGGCTTCACCATATTTTGATAAGCCGCTAAGTAACCACGTGGATGTTTCACTTTAGTGGTGCGAATAATTCGGCCATCAGCAAAGCTCAATTTACCGTGCGCTCCACAGCCAATGCCCAGATAGTCACCAAATCGCCAGTAATTGAGGTTATGTTGGCATTGATAACCAGGCTTACTGTAGCCAGAGATTTCATATTGTACATAACCTGCCTCAGTGAGTTTTTGATGGCCAAGTTCAAAAATATCCCACAGTGCATCATCATCGGGCAGAGTGGGGGGCTTAGAATAAAACAGCGTATTAGGTTCAATGGTTAATTGATACCAAGACAGGTGAGGAGGATTTAACGCTATCGCTTGGTCTAAATCATCCAAGGCTTGCGCTAGGCTTTGATCGGGCAGGCCGTGCATTAAATCCAAATTAAAGCTTTTTAAACCAATGGCATGCGCCAGTTTTGCCGCACGTACTGCCTCTTGTTGGCCATGAATACGACCTAAGTGGGCTAACTTCTCGGTGGCAAAGCTTTGTACGCCAATCGAGATTCGAGTGACGCCTGCGAGGCGATAAGCCGCGAAACGCTCAGCTTCAATCGTACCAGGGTTGGCTTCCATGGTGATCTCAATCTCAGGTTGAAACGGAATGCGCGCGGCAATGCCGTCAATCAAATCTTGGATGCCTTGTGGTGAAATTAAGCTCGGCGTCCCCCCGCCGATAAAGATCGAATGCAATCGCCTTGGATCGTTAGCAAGCTGATAGCGCTCAATATCACGATCCAGATCTTCCAGTAGTGCAGCGATATATTGCGTTTCAGGGATCTCTTCTTTTAAGGCGTGAGAGTTAAAATCGCAATAAGGGCATTTTTGTACGCACCACGGGATATGGGCGTACAAGCTCAACTTGGGCGGTGTTAGCATGAGGCGCGTTGCTCTTTTAAGGCTTGGAACAGTAATTGTAGAGCTTTAGCGCGATGAGAGAGCTGCTTTTTACGGGCGGCAGGTAACTGGGCAGAAGCGCAGTTTTCTTCGGGAACCCAGAAAATGGGATCGTAACCAAAGCCATGCTCACCACGAGGCTCAGTTAAGATTTCACCTTGCCACTGACCATGACAAACCAGAGGTGTTGGGTCGTTAGCATGACGCAGATAGACTAAAACACAGTGAAAGCGAGCGGTTCTCTGTTCACTCGGCACACCTTCTAAGCGGGTTAATAACTTTTGCAGGTTATCGTTATCTGAAGCATTGGCTCCGGCATAGCGCGCAGAATAAATGCCCGGTGCGCCATCAAGATAGTCAACCTCGAGTCCAGAATCATCGGCAATCGCTGGTAGACCAGTAAGGGCAGCGGCATGACGTGCTTTGATGATGGCATTTTCAATAAAGGTTAAGCCTGTTTCATCAGCATCTGGCACATTTAATTCACTTTGTGCGATAACCTCAAAACCGAAATCGGCTAATAAATCGGCCATTTCCGCGACTTTTCCTCGGTTACCAGTGGCTAAAACAATCTTATTCATAAATCTCTCACGTCTGAATAGGGAGCTCGATGAGACTTGTCGTCATCGCTAACGGTTATTGTACAACAGTTCGGAGAAAAAAATTCCCCACATTAAGTGGGGAACAGAGCTTGAATTTCGGCAGGGATCACCGTAGGTGAGAGGATGCGTACTTGTTTATGCCGCCCTAGCTGGCCTTTTTCTATTTCAACCGCGCTTTTCGATACTTTACACAGTTTGGCAAGATAGCGGCTTAAATGGGCATTCGCTTTTCCATCAACAGGTGGCGCAGTGATGGCTATTTTGAGCTCATCACCGTGCTGCCCCACTAAACTATCGCGGCTGGCTTTAGGTTGGACATAAATCCGCAGGCAAAGATCTTGCCCATCAAGCCAAGCGATTGACATTACAACTGATACCAAATGGGGCCAATGAAATCACCCATTAAAAAGTTAGCGAATTGTAGAATAATAAACAGCACTAAAATGCTTAAATCGAAACCACCCATCGCTGGGATGATCCGGCGAATAGGGCTTAGCATAGGTTCGGTTAATTGATGGAAAACAAACTCTATTGGGCTACGTCCTTGGCTGACCCAGCTCAAAATTGCCCGGATCAGTAAGATCCAAAACAGTAATCCACCGGCTGCTTTGACTAAAGACAATAATCCAAACCATAAGAAATCGAGACTGAAGACCATCGCACCTTTAGAGACTATCAGGATCAGGACGACGAATTTGAGCACCGATAACACATAAGCAAAGAGGATGGTGGCAAGGTCCAGATTACCCACCGAGGGGATCATTCGACGTAATGGCGCAACCACGGGTTGAGTGGTTTTGACAATAAATTGTGAAAACGGATTATAAAAATCGGCGCGAGCGGCTTGTAGCCAAACACGCAGAATAACCACCATGATATAGATATCAAACAAGGTGGAGATTAAAAAGCTCATAGCATTCATGAGAAAGCCCTTATGATAAATTAATGAATAGAGTACTGAAATGGCGGTCTATTTAAAATAGTTTTTCCATCTCTTGCGCACGATGGACTGCGGCACGCATGGCCTTAGCAACGATATCCGATAGCTGATGCTGCTCAAAGGTTGCGATAGCTTGTGCTGTCGTGCCTCCTTTGGACGTCACTTGCTCACGTAAGGTTGCTAGCTCTAGCTGCGGGTTTGCTGCAACCATCTGCGCTGCGCCTAACGCCGACTGCTCCACCAATAAGCGTGCGGTTTGCTTATCAAATCCCTGAGCGATTGCCTCGGCTTGCATGGCTTCCATAAACAAGAAAAAGTAGGCCGGTGCGCTACCTGCGGCGGCGATGACACTATTGATTGCTGATTCTTCACTCACCCAGCAAGTTTTTCCCACCGAACTCATCAACTGCTCAGTGAAGTTTTTGTCACTTTCACTTGCCTCTGGTGCGGCAAATAACCCTGCCATGCCTTGATTAACCAATGAGGGGGTGTTTGGCATCACCCGTACTAACGCAGGTTGAGTATTGAGCAATTGTTGCAAGCGCGCTACCGAAATCCCCGCGGCGATAGAAATAACTAATTTATTTGACCAATCAATAGCTTGCATTGGTTGACATACTTCAGCCATTAATTGAGGTTTTACCGCCAGCACCACGACATCCGCTTGCTGAGCGGCGGCGAGATTATCGCTGGTGGTTTTAATCGCATACTGAGTATGTAACGAGGCTAAGTTGGCTTGGGACGGCGCACTGGCAATGATCCGCTGCGCTGGATAACCACTGGCAATCAGGCCAGCGATGATCGCATGAGCCATATTTCCTGCGCCAATAAAAGCAATCGTTCTTTGTTCCATAATGATGTTCTATCCTACAGTTGGCTACTCTGGTGGTAGCGGGTCATTGTTCGACGAAAAGTAAACCTGCTTTGAGCAAGGATCATGGTTTCGTTGAGGTTGGATAATCGCGCTGGCCAAAAATCGCCGTTCCAATGCGTACCATCGTACTTCCGGCTTCGATGGCCGCTTGCATATCACCACTCATCCCCATTGATAGAGTATCCAGTGCTGGATAGCGTTCCCTTAAGCGTGCTTGCAGGTCAGCTAAGCGCTGAAAAGCAACCAATTGCTCAGCATAATCAGCGACGTTCTCCGGAATGGACATCAACCCTCTTAATGTGAGGTTCGGTAGTTCAGAAATCAACTCTGCTAAGGGAAACAACGCTTGCTCACTAATACCGGATTTTGAGGTTTCACCACTGGTGTTTACCTGAATTAAGACCTGTAACGGTGCTTTGTGAGCCGGACGTTGCTCACTCAGTCGCTGAGCGATTTTTGCTCTATCCACGGTGTGCATCCAGTCAAAATGTTCGGCAATAAGACGAGTTTTATTGGATTGCAATGGGCCAATAAAATGCCATTCTAAATCGAGTTGTGGATGATGCTCAGCAAAATAGCGAATTTTATTCACCCCTTCTTGAACATAGTTTTCTCCAAAAGCAAGTTGCCCAGCAAGGGCTGCTTCGAGAATTGCCTCGACAGGTTTGGTTTTACTGACCGCTAAAAGTTGCACAGAGCTTGGAGAGCGACCACACTTTTGTTGTGCGCTCTTAATCTGTGAGGTGATCTGTTCAATGTTTTGTTGAATACTACTCATGGCTCGACTTTATTAAGGAAAAATAAATGGATATCTCAGAGTTACTGGATTTTAGTGTAAAGCATAATGCGTCAGATCTACATCTTTCTGCAGGTGTTCCGCCCATGGTCCGGATTGATGGTGAAGTCCGTAAGCTGGGAGTGCCTGCTTTTAGTCATGCTGACGTGCATCGATTAATCTTTGCCATCATGAATGATGCCCAGCGCAGTGAATATGAAGAGCGCCTCGAAGTCGATTTTTCCTTTGAGCTACCGAATGTGGGACGTTTTCGGGTTAATGCCTTTCATCAGTCGCGCGGCAGCTCCGCCGTATTTCGAACGATTCCTACAGTGATCCCAACGTTGGATCAGTTGAATGCTCCGGAGATCTTTCGAAAAATATCCAATTATGAGAAAGGGTTAGTCCTTGTTACTGGCCCTACTGGATCCGGTAAATCGACAACGTTAGCGGCAATGGTTGATTATATCAATACTCATCATAATAAACACATTTTGACCATTGAAGATCCGATAGAATTTGTGCATAGCAATAATAAGTGTTTGATTAACCAGCGTGAAGTTCATCGTGATACCCATAGTTTTAAAAATGCGTTACGTTCGGCGCTGCGAGAAGACCCTGATGTGATCTTAGTCGGTGAGCTGCGTGATCAAGAGACAATCAGTTTAGCGTTAACCGCCGCTGAAACCGGACATTTAGTGTTTGGTACGCTACACACTAGTTCTGCCGCAAAAACCATTGATCGGATTATCGATGTATTCCCGGGCAGCGATAAAGACATGGTGCGTTCGATGTTATCGGAATCGCTGCGTGCGGTGATTGCGCAAAAACTGTTTAAGCGAGTCGGAGGGGGGCGCGTGGCGTGTCACGAAATTATGTTAGCGACTCCCGCGATTCGTAACTTGATCCGAGAAGATAAAGTCGCACAGATGTATTCGATCATCCAAACGGGCGCTGCGCATGGGATGCAAACTATGGAGCAGCATGCTAAGCAGTTGGTCGCTCAAGGGGTTGTGGATTTACCAGAGGTCCATCAAAAACTCGGTTTAGACAGCTCATCATTCTAAGGAACGCATCATGCAATTGGATCAAATATTACAAGAGATGCTCACCCAAGGGGCGTCCGATCTCTACATCACTGTCGCGGCTCCAATTTTGTATCGCGTTAATGGCGATCTCCAACCTCAGGGGGAAGCGTTAAGTGAAGCTCAGGTCAAAGAGTTGTTATTGCGGATGATGGATAGCGACCGACAAACGGAGTTTAACCAAACGCGTGAGGCCAATTTTGCGATTGTGCGTGATTTTGGCCGTTTCCGAGTCAGTGCCTTTTTTCAGCGTGAGCTACCGGGTGCCGTTATTCGCCGGATCGAAACGCAAATTCCTAGTTTTGATGACTTGCAGTTGCCGGAGGTGCTTAAAGATCTCGCGCTAACCAAGCGGGGTTTAGTGTTAGTGGTAGGTGCGACAGGCTCGGGAAAATCAACCACCATGGCGGCGATGACCGGTTATCGTAATTTGAAAACCCGCGGGCACATTCTTACTGTCGAGGATCCGATTGAATTTGTTCATCCTCATCAAGGCTGTATTGTGACTCAGCGTGAAGTCGGCTTAGATACTGAGAGCTATGAAGTGGCATTGAAAAATTCACTTCGCCAAGCGCCGGACATGATTTTGATTGGTGAAATACGCAGTCGTGAAACCATGGAATACGCGATGACCTTTGCCGAAACTGGGCATTTATGTATGGCAACCTTACACGCCAACAATGCCAACCAAGCCTTAGAGCGTATTTTACATTTGATGCCGAAAGAGAAAAAAGAACAGTTTCTGTTTGATTTATCGATGAACTTAAAAGGAGTGATTGGTCAGCAACTGCTGCGTGATAAACAAGGTAAAGGACGTCATGGCGTGTTTGAGATTTTGCTCAATAGTCCAAGAATGGCGGATTTGATCCGCCGTGGCGATTTGCACGAATTAAAAGCAACCATGGCTAAATCGAAAGAAGTGGGAATGCAAACCTTCGATCAAGCGCTGTATCAATTGGTGATTGACGATAAAATCACTGAGCAAGATGCGCTGCACAGCGCCGACTCAGCCAATGATTTACGCCTTATGCTCAAAACCCAGCGGGGAGAGGGCTACTCTTCTGGTGCGTTGGATAATATTAAGATTGATATGGAGTGAGACTAGTTTGCCCATTGTCTTTCAAACCAGCTTTCTAAGATCACGACCGCTGATTGGCAGTCTATATTGCCTTTACTGAGTGCCTTGTAGCCGCCGTGGGCAAACAGCTCGGAGCGTGCCTCTGCGGTCGATAGGCGTTCATCGTGCAGCTCAACGGGTAAGCCGAAGCGTCCATGTAAGCGGTTAGCAAATTTTTTCGCCCGTGGGGTGATGGTATCTAAATCTTTGCCATGTAAGTCAGTGGGTAAGCCAACCACTAATAGATTGGGTTGCCACTCTTTGATCTGTTTTTCTATCTCATCCCAATTGGGGATGCCATCATTGGCTTTAAAGGCTTTTAATGGCGAGGCCGTTCCGGTAATTTCTTGACCGATAGCACTACCGATACTTTTAGTGCCGAAATCAAAGGCCATAATGGTACGCGACATAATAGACGTCTCATTGCTGTGGCGCATTAACTCGATGGTTAATGCGCCTTAAAGGTTAAGTTAGGCATGGCCTGATTGAGGAGCCAGTTGGGCGGGATTAATGCCTAATTTTTGAATCGCTTTTTGCCATTTTTCATGGACTGGCGTATCAAAGATTAAATCGGCATCCGCTTCAATGGTTAGCCAAGAGTTTTCGGTTAACTCTTGTTCTAATTGGCCTGGAGACCAACCAGAATAACCTAATGCGACAATATAACCATTCGGTTCCGCCTCAGTACCGAGTACACAGAGGATATCTTTCGAAGTGGTTACCGCAATATCGTCGGTCATCTTCATGGTCGACTCATAATGATCTTTCATTCGATGCAGAACAAATCCACGATCTTCGGAAATCGGCCCACCGTTAAAGACCGGTTTCTTTAGGCTTTGCTCTCGAGAGTGTGGGTAAGCGGGCTCGATCTCGACCTGTTTTAGCATCCCACTGACCGTAATATCGATCGGAGCATTGATCATTAGCCCCATTGCACCCTCTTCATTATGTTCGCAGACGTAGATCACGCTGCGTTTGAAGTAAGGATCTTGCATACTGGGCATGGCAACGAGAAAATGATTAGTCAGATTCATCTAATCTTCAATCCTTTGGTATTGAGGAGCGTTAAGCTCCTACATAGATAAGGCCTTAATACGACGTTCAATCGCATCCATCAGCTTGCCGGTAATCGAGATATCAAAAGCGGCTTCGATTTCACGAATACAGGTTGGGCTAGTGACATTGATTTCGGTGAGTTTATCACCAATCACATCAAGACCGACAAAGATCAAGCCTTTTTCTTTTAATGTTGGAGCCACAGCTAACGCAATCGCTTTATCGGTTTCACTCAGTGGTCGAGCTTCTCCCCTTCCTCCAGCCGCTAAGTTACCACGGGTCTCACCTTGAGCAGGAATACGTGCTAAGCAATATGGCATTGGCTCACCATCGACAACTAGGATCCGTTTGTCACCGTTACTGATATCGGGGACAAAGGTTTGTGCCATGCAGTAGGTTTGTCCGTGGTTGGTCAGCGTTTCGATGATCACCGATACGTTAGGATCGCCTTGTTTGATGCGAAAAATCGATGAGCCACCCATACCATCGAGCGGTTTTAAGATCACATCGCCGTGTTGCTCACGAAAGGCTTTAATTTTTTCCGCTTTACGAGTCACCAGTGTGGTAGGCGTTAATTCTGGAAACCAAGCGGTAAATAATTTTTCATTACAATCACGCAGGCTTTGCGGTTTATTGACGATCAGTGTGCCTTCTTCTTCCGCTCTTTCCAGAATATACGTTGCGTAAATATACTCGGTATCAAAAGGGGGATCTTTACGCATCAATACGGCATCAAGATCCGCGAGACGAATGGTTTGCTCAGACTGAAATTGATACCAAGCCGCGGGATCTTCTTTGACGCTGACCACTTTGGTATCCGCCATAGCCACACCTTGTTCTAAGTGCAGATCAGCCATTTCCATGTAATGAATTTGATAACCACGACGCTGTGCTTCAAGCATCATGGCAAAGCTGGAATCTTTTTTAATATTAATTGATGAAATGGGATCCATCACGATGCCAAGTTTAATCATTGAATTTCTCCGAGTTAGCCAAGATCGCCGAAACGAACTTGTAGCGCTGTAATGGCAGTCAGTGCTGCGGTTTCGGTGCGCAATACGCGAGGACCGAGCAGCGTTTCTGCAAAGTGGTATTGTTCGGTCATGGCAATTTCTTGCTCAGATAGGCCACCTTCTGGACCTATCAATAAACGGACGTTGCTTACCGGCTCAGGTAAGGTATTGATCGAATAGGACGCGCGAGGGTGTAAATTGAGTTTAAGTGCCTGACTAGGCTCAGCGCACCAAGCTTCTAATTCCATCACTGGGCGGATGACAGGGATCCGATTTCGGCCACATTGTTCGCAGGCAGCAATCGCTATCTTTTGCCATTGCAGAAGTTTTTTTTCAAAGCGTTTTGGATCCAGTTTTACCCCACAACGCTCTGATAATAAAGGCGTAATAGTATTCACGCCAAGCTCGACCGATTTTTGGATGGTGAATTCCATTTTATCACCACGAGAAATCACTTGCCCAAGATGTAAATTGAGCGGTGATTCAATGCTTTTTTCAATGCGTTGCTGAATGTCAACGGTCAGCTGTTTTTTGCTGATCTCACTGATCACCGCAGGAAATTCAGCATCACTCCCATCAAACAACGTCACCGATTGACCGGGCTGCATACGCAGAACTTTACCGATATGATTGGCGGCGTCGTCACTGAGGGCAAGCGTGCCCAATTGGTGGATAGGGGAGGGATGATAAATTCGAGGAATACGCATGCCAAGTTCCTAATAATTGATGACAAAGCGATACTTTGGTGACTTGAAGATCGCACAGTATGGATAATATTGGTACGTTAAGTGACGGGTTCAAGTCATGGAGTATCCGTGTTACCCGACCGATGTCTTGATAACCACAATCTAGTGATGATAGCTCACCTGATCACCGCGTTGAAGGGAAATATCTTTTTCTGCGGCGTTTGAGGGACGGTCACCGTTTAAGATGCGATGACACTGTCCCTATTCGTTTAAGCGCTCAGCTTGAAGTTTTAGTCATTGTTGTTGATGACGATCTTGGCTCTATTCACGGTGGCGACGAGAACACTGTGTATCAACAAATGGATTAGAGTGACCTTGAATGGTGGTAATGCGTCGGTTACGTTCACACTCCCATTCATCAGCCGGGTATTGATTATCCCAAACCTGCATTAATTGTGCTTGTTGCTTAGATAGCTTAAACCCATAGTGCTGACTCATATACAAATAGGTACGGGCGATAGCGCCACGAGCTCTTGTCGGCGGCATAGCCTTACGCTGAGCAAAGTTAATTTGCATTTCACAGCGACCATACGTCGCGCCATCAATCCCATTCCATTGACTAAAATTGAAGTTAGAGCGATCGCCATTCACTTCACCAATCGCGGGAGTGAGGTTGTGTAAATCGGCCTCCATTTGACGAAATTGCTCATCGTGGCGTGCACAGTGTTTGCGCCCGCCTTCTTGCCAACATTGTAACTGATGACCAAACTGCCAAGCAGGCACCACGTGCTCCCATTCAATTCGATTGGCGCGGGTGGCTTGTTTGCGAACTTCATAGCCACAGCCTTCAAGATCAGGAATACCTCGTTGACCTTGCCAGCTAATCTCACAGCCACAGTAGAAGCTAACCGGATGATCTTGATAAAGTTTAACGGCGATACGTTTGGCTTGAGCAAAAGAAGTTGGGGCAGCAGCGAGGCTACTGGTAGTAAAAACAAATAAACCTAAAATCGACAGCAAACGTAAATAAAACATGGCAAAAGACTGAGATAAGTATGATTTTTCGCAGTCTACCACTCAAAAAATGACTTGCCTATTGATAGATGAATGAGGAGTCGGTTTATCCAGTAAAGACCAGAGGTGTTTGACAGTGGCGGCAATGATAGCTGCTTTGTTGACGTAACACCTTGTTATGACGACGAATTGATAATGAGTGAACTTGACACGCGCAGCGATAAGCAAAGGTTTTACCCTGGACAGAGCCAACATCGAAGCTGTGAGTGGTTCTGGGGGGCAGATTAAACACCTGTGACATAACGGATTGCCATTCACGACCGTGAGGACGTACTCGTCCATAACGTTGATAAGTGATCAGGTGAGCAATTTCATGGGGGATCACTTCATCGATAAAAGCTTGCGGATTTTCAGCCAATAAAATCGGATTTAAGCGAATTTCCCAGCGTTGCAAATAGGCTTTACCTGCGGTTTTACCGCGTAGTTTTAGGCTGAGGTTTGGTCGGGAGAAAGGGGTATTAAAGTATTCTGAGGCCCGTTCAATACAGCGTTGTATTTGCTGCTGGGCACGATAATGCAATTCAAAATTGATCAAAGGACCTCCAATAAAAAACCTCAGACGGATCTGAGGTTTATCCAATCATGGCTTACCACTCGTTGGAGAGTAAGCCATTTCGGCTATGGATAATTATTTTAAACCGGCAAAGTCACGCAATAGGGCAGCTTTATCTGTCGCTTCCCAAGGGAATTCTTCGCGACCAAAGTGACCATAAGCGGCGGTTTTCTTGTAGATCGGCTGTAGTAAGCTGAGCATTTCTTGCAAACCGTAAGGACGTAAGTCGAAGAACTGACGAACCGCTTCAATGATAATATCGTGTGGTACTTTCTCGCTACCGAAGGTTTCTACCATGATCGACGTTGGATCAGCGACCCCAATGGCGTAAGAAAGTTGAATCTCACAGCGATCCGCCAGACCGGCAGCCACAATGTTTTTGGCAACATAGCGAGCAGCGTAAGCGGCTGAACGGTCAACTTTTGATGGATCTTTACCAGAGAAAGCACCACCACCATGACGTGCTGCGCCGCCGTAGGTATCGACGATAATTTTACGACCCGTTAAGCCACAGTCACCCATTGGACCACCAATCACGAAACGACCAGTTGGGTTAATGAAGTATTTGGTGTCTTTGGTTAGCCATTCTGCAGGTAGAACAGGCTTGATGATCTCTTCCATCACGCCTTCACGCAGATCAGCGGTAGAGACGGAATCACAATGCTGAGTAGACAGTACCACAGCATCAATACCGACGATCTTACCTTGGTCATATTGGAAAGTGACCTGAGATTTTGCATCAGGGCGCAACCAAGCTAGGCTACCATTTTTACGCACTTCAGCTTGACGCTGCATTAAACGGTGTGCATAGGTAATCGGTGCAGGCATCAGCACTTCGGTTTCGTTACAAGCGTAACCAAACATGATGCCTTGGTCACCTGCGCCTTGATCTTTAGGATCGGCTTTATCAACGCCTTGGTTGATATCTGGCGACTGTTTACCAATGGTATTGAGTACCGCACAAGAGTTGGCATCAAAGCCCATCTCAGAGTTAACATAACCAATTTCACGTACCGTTTGGCGAGTCAGCTCTTCAATATCCACCCACGCTGACGTCGTTACTTCACCGCCAACCATGACCATTCCGGTTTTGACATAGGTTTCACACGCGACACGAGCTTTTGGATCTTGTTCTAAAATGGCATCAAGAACCGCGTCAGAGATTTGGTCGGCAATTTTATCAGGATGACCTTCTGATACAGATTCAGAAGTAAACAAATGTTTAGCCATGATAGCTCCAATTTTCATATTAGTAGCGACCCGTTATTCGATAAACGCGTCGGTAAAATTGTTCAATATGTAGGCGTTTCTACATCTAGACGTCTATTCTAGTTTTCAATGCTCAAATTACAAGCTCTTTTTTAGTTTATCTTATGGCCAAACGTTTGCTTGGTTTTGTGATGTTTTTATAATTACGATGAAATTTCATGTAACCGATTGCAAAAATCAGCCTAAGAGGCAGTAAAAGGTTTGCAGAGCGTAAGGGGCTTTGCGACAATATTGAGCACTTTTTCTATACCCTTCCCACTTTAAGCGGCGGCGGTTCAGTGATTTGGTTTGCCTTCTATTCAGAGCAATAATGTTGCTGGTAGGAGCGAGAGCACCCATCGTTGATTTGCAACTTTGATTGGTTTGGGAGATCGCTTTTTATTTCATCGCTTTTTAGGAGCTGATATGTCTTCGCGTAAACAACTGGCTAACGCGATTCGTGCGTTAAGCATGGATGGTGTTCAACAAGCTAACTCCGGGCATCCGGGAGCCCCAATGGGCATGGCGGATATCGCTGAAGTGCTGTGGCGCTCACACCTCAACCATAATCCGCACAATCCACAATGGGCTGACCGCGACCGTTTTGTGTTGTCTAACGGCCATGGCTCAATGCTGATTTACTCACTGCTGCACCTAAGTGGTTATGAGTTATCGATTGATGATCTGAAAAACTTTCGTCAGTTGCATTCCAAAACCCCAGGTCATCCAGAATACGGTTACGCGCCAGGTATTGAAACCACGACTGGTCCTCTAGGTCAGGGGATTACTAATGCAGTGGGCATGGCGATGGCTGAAAAAGCGCTCGCGGCTCAGTTCAACAAGCCAGGTCACGACATCGTTGATCACTTTACTTATGTCTTTATGGGTGATGGCTGCTTGATGGAAGGCATTTCTCACGAAGCCTGCTCACTGGCTGGCACGCTTGGCCTTGGTAAGCTTATCGCGTTTTGGGATGACAACGGCATCTCGATTGACGGCCACGTTGAAGGCTGGTTCTCTGATGACACGCCTAAGCGTTTTGAAGCCTATGGCTGGCATGTGATCCCAGCGGTTGATGGTCACGATGCAGAGGCGATTAACGCAGCAATTGAAGCCGCCAAAGCCGATCCTCGTCCAACATTGATCTGTACCAAAACCATCATCGGTTTTGGCTCGCCCAATAAAGCGGGTTCTCATGACTGCCATGGCGCGCCATTAGGCCACGATGAAATTAAAGCGGCGCGTGAATTCTTGGGTTGGCAATACGCTCCATTTGAAATTCCGGCTGATATTTACGCTCAGTGGGACGCCAAAGAAGCGGGCCAAGCTAAAGAAGCGGCTTGGGATGAAAAATTTGCCGCTTACGCTGCCGAGTACCCAGCAGAAGCGACTGAGTTCAAACGCCGTGTTAATGGTGACCTTCCAGCGCAGTGGGAAGAGCAAGCCAATGCGATCATTGCTGAATTACAAGCTAACCCTGCTAATATTGCGTCACGTAAAGCCTCGCAAAATGCCCTTGAAGCGTTCGGTAAATTATTACCAGAATTTATGGGCGGCTCCGCAGACTTAGCGCCATCAAACTTGACCATGTGGTCTGGCTCAAAATCACTCACCGCTGAAGATTTCTCTGGCAACTACATCCATTACGGCGTACGCGAATTTGGTATGACGGCTATTATGAACGGTATCGCGTTGCACGGTGGCTTTGTCCCTTATGGCGCGACCTTCTTAATGTTTATGGAATACGCTCGTAACGCAATGCGTATGGCGGCGCTGATGAAGATCCAAAACATTCAGGTTTATACTCATGACTCGATTGGTTTGGGTGAAGATGGCCCGACTCACCAACCGGTTGAGCAAATCGCTTCACTGCGTTTAACTCCGAATATGAGCACATGGCGTCCCTGTGACCAAGTGGAATCTGCAGTCGCCTGGAAACTGGCGATTGAACGTAAAGAGGCGCCATCAGCGCTGATCTTCTCACGTCAAAACCTCGCTCAGCAGCCTCGCACGGCAGCGCAAGTGGCTGATATCGCCAAAGGTGGTTATATCCTTAAAGATTGCGCTGGCAAACCAGAGCTTATCTTGATTGCGACCGGCTCTGAAGTGGAGCTAGCGGTGAAAGCGGCAGAGCAGCTAACCGCTGAAGGTAAGCACGTTCGCGTGGTTTCAATGCCATCGACCGATGCTTTCGACAAGCAAGATGCAGCGTATCGTGAAGCGGTATTACCTGCAGACGTGACCAAACGTATCGCGATTGAAGCAGGCATTGCGGATTTCTGGTACAAGTACGTTGGTTTTGGCGGCAAGATCATCGGCATGACGACGTTCGGTGAATCGGCACCAGCGGATCAACTGTTCAAAATGTTTGGTTTTACGACTGAAAATGTGGTGAAAACAGCTAACGAACTGTTGGCTTAAACGAACTACTGGCTTAATGGTTGATATTGAGTTCTAACTGAGCCCAGCTTATTTGCTGGGCTTTTTCTATGGAGCTAAGCCGTTTTCCATTCATTAGGGCAAGCATGACGCAAAGCATCAATAAACAAGCGTAAACGCAAAGGGTGACGCCCCGCTGGATAGTAACAAGCCACCTCACTGGGTGGAGATAACCACTCTGGTAAACAAGCAGCAAGACTCCCCGGATGAGCGCGTTCAAAGCCTTCTGCAAACCAAGTGGGTAGCAAGCCAATTCCTCGCCCTTTGGCTATCGCGTCGGCTTGCATGGCTAAGCTATCACTTTGTAAACGACTTTTCAGAGCTGGTAATACCCAGTCTCCTTGAGTTGGATGAGTTAGGGTTAATCCTTCTTGGCGACAGGCGATAAAATCTATCCAAGTATGATTTATAAGCTGCTCAGGATGTTCGGGCTTAGGGTGAGTGGCTAAATAATTTGGAGAAGCGTACGGTGAATAATGCCAATTACCGAGAAGCTCGCGCCGCCATCCAGAGGGGGTGATAGCCCCGATCCAAATCATCAAATCAGGTTCTAACAGGCTATTTTCGGCTACGTAGTGACTGTGTACTCGAATGGTTACTTCGGGGTGTGCCAGCATAAACTCATCGAGAACGTGGCTTATCCACCCTCGGACTAAGTTGGGATGAACGACTAACGTCAGGTTACCGCTGATTTGATTGTTCAGCTCTTGAAGAGCTTCAATACCTTTTGATGCCAATTCAACTAATTGCTCGCTATAAACGGCAAACACTTGTCCGGCCTTAGTTAATGTGAGTCGGTTGCCTTGACGAGTGATCAGCGCTTGTCCTAAATCACTTTCGAGCATAGCAAGCCGTCGACTTAGTGTCGATTTTGGTTGTTCAAGCGCTTTAGCGGCAGCGGTCAGACTTTTGTGCTGACAGAGTGCATGGAAGGCTTTGATAGCACTTAAATCATGCATGATAACAGTGACCTCGTTATTCAATAATCGTGTTGTTCCATATCTGGGACTGACTATTCCATCTGTCGGTCTATCTCAATGATTCAAATTGTGAATAATTCCACTTCGAAATTAATAATCATTATCATTTATGGAGTGGTGAATGTCTAGATTAAATCCAACCCGCGTCGCTTTGGCCGTAGCGTTTGGTCTATTTGCGTCGGTACCAGTGAGTGCTCAGCAAGAGCGTCAAGTTGACGAAACACTGGTCGTGACTGCGTCAGGTTTTGAGCAGGTGGTGAGAAATGCGCCAGCCAGTATCACGGTGATCAGTGCCGAAGAGATGGCCAAGGGCTCATTTAGAGATTTAACCGATGCGTTGCGCTCGGTACCGGGCATTTATATTTCTGGTGGCGGCGCCAGTCAAGACATTAGTATTCGCGGCTTAGATGCTAAATATACGCTGATTTTAGTCGATGGAAAAAGACAAGGCAGCCGTCAAACGCGCCCTAACAGCGATGGACCAGGCATAGAGCAAGGCTGGATCCCACCACTCAATATGATAGAACGAATCGAGGTTGTACGCGGCCCAATGTCTTCGTTGTATGGTTCTGATGCAATGGGCGGGGTGATTAATATTATCACTAAAAAAGTGTCGGATACTTGGAATGGTTCACTTCGTCTAGAAAGCCAACTGCGCGATCGTGGTTATGCCGGTGATAGCCAGCAAGCCAGTGCAACTATCGCTGGTCCTTTGATTGATGGTTTACTTGGGGTTCAGCTTTCTGGTTCCGTTTCTCGACGTGCTGAAGATGACAAAATCGGTTATTACCCTGAACAAGAGATGAACAGTGCCAATGTCCGTTTTGATCTCACCCCGACTGACACGCAAGATATTCGTATCGATATTAATCAAAGTCGTCAACAGCGGGACAGTTCTAAAAAAAGTGCCGAACGTCCATCACAAGGGGATTATGAACGTTCGTATTATGCCCTTTCTCATGAAGGACGTTGGGAGTTTGCAACCAGCCAATTGAGCTATAGTCACGAAAAAACAGACAATGAAAGCCGTCAAATGACGATCACTAACCAAGTGGTTGACGCCAGTTTACAACGTGCGTTTGACGATCATTTCGTGACTGTTGGTGGACAATACTTTAACGAATCGTTGGATGATGCCGGTAACAAATACAATCCTAGCGTAAATTCATTAGAACGTTGGCGCGGTGCCTTTTTCATTGAAGATGAGTGGCAAATGACACAAGACTTTGCCTTAACACTTGGAGCACGTTTTAATCGCGATCAGCATTATGGCAATGAAATTACCCCCCGTGCCTATGCTGTTTGGCAATTAAGTGATCACTGGACGGTAAAAGGTGGTGTGACTAATGGCTTCAGTGCTCCAGGGTTGCGTGAAGTCTCTAGCGATTGGGGACAAGTGACCGGTGGTGGGCGTCGTAATGGGGTGATTTTAGGCAACCCTGATCTCAAACCTGAAAAAACATTGAACCAAGAAATTGCGATCTTCTATCAGCTACCAACAGGGTTTCAAGCATCACTCAGCTTATTTAATACCGACTTTAAAGATAAAGTGTTGATTACCACTCTATGTGATGATGCCAGCAACGGTGGAGGATGTGTTTCACCTTCAGGCAGTCAGCATGATTTTATTCAGCAACGAGAAAATGTCGATAAAGCACGGATTCAAGGGATAGAAACCAGTTTTAAAATACCAGTCATGGAACAACTCGCTCTATCGGCCAACTATACCTTTACGGACTCAGAGCAGCGCAGTGGGGCGAATCGTGGCGATCCATTAAGTCGAACTCCACGCCATCAAGCATCGATCAATTTAGATTGGGATGCCAGTGAGCAGCTAACGTTTTGGACACATGCCAAATACAAAGGCAGTGAATATGCGATTGTGCGAGGCGGGGCTGTTGGAGATAAATACGATGCTTACCAAACCTTAGATATTGGTGGTAATTATCAAGTCAACAAAGAGACACGTTTACTGTTTGGTATCTATAACCTCACCGATACCGATATTTCACAAGATAAACATGGCAAAGTGCTGGATGGACGCAGCTACTGGATAGGGGCGGATATCAGTTTCTAAAAGCGTTATACCGGGCTCACTTTATTTAGTGAGCCTTTTTTTATCGACGATGGATGAGTGGGGGTGTTGCTCTTAAAGGCTATCAGTTACTATCCTCCTCTCGAAAACAATTAAGACGATGGAATGATGCTTAAAGTTGCGATCAATGGGTTTGGGCGTATCGGGCGCAATGTCTTGCGAGCGATATATGAGAGTGGAAAAAATCAGCAAATCAAAGTAGTGGCAGTCAATGAACTGGCATTACCCGATGCGATGGCCCACCTTCTGCAATACGATACGAGTCATGGCCGTTTTGGTAAAAAAATCACCAATGATCAAGAGCATATCTATGTGCATCATGAGGCAGGTGTCTATGATTCGATTCGGATCCTTCATCTTAGCGAAATCAAACTACTGCCTTGGCGCGATCTTGGGGTTGATATTGTTCTCGATTGTACCGGAGTCTATGGTTCCAAAGCCGATGGTCTAGCCCATATTACCGCGGGTGCTAAGAAAGTGCTCTTTTCCCATCCCGGGAGCCATGATCTCGATAACACCATCATTTATGGTGTTAACCATCAAACGCTGACTGCTGAGCACCGCGTGGTGTCCAATGGCTCTTGTACCACCAACTGCATTGTGCCGATCATAAAAGTCTTGGATGAAGCCTTTGGTATTGACTCTGGTACCATCACCACCATTCATTCGGCGATGAATGATCAGCCCGTGATTGATGCTTACCATACCGATCTGCGTCGTACGCGTTCTGCTAGCCAATCGATCATTCCCGTTGATACTAAATTGCATAAAGGTATTGAAAGAATTTTTCCGAAATTTTCTAACAAATTTGAGGCAATTTCAGTGCGCGTGCCAACAGTTAACGTCACAGCGATGGATTTAAGTGTCACATTAAATACAAATGTGAAAGTTAATGACGTAAATCAAACCATCATACACGCATCTCGGTGTACATTAGATGGCATTGTTGACTATACTGAAGCTCCATTGGTATCCATCGATTTTAACCATGATCCACACAGTGCGATTGTGGATGGTTCACAAACCCGAGTCAGTAACGGGCAACTGGTTAAAATGTTGGTTTGGTGCGATAACGAATGGGGCTTTGCGAACCGCATGCTGGATACGGCGCTCGCAATGCAAGCATCCGAGTAGGAGCAGGATGATGGGGATGGCTGAGTATTGAACTTGAAATACATCGTGACGGTCTCCATATCAATAACCAGTTTGAAGAATAACTAAGCTCGGCAAGGTTGCCGGGTTTCCAAAAACTTTATTTATTAATATTTGAGAGGACAAACCATGTCTGTAATCAAGATGACCGACCTGGATCTAGCAGGTAAACGCGTATTTATCCGTGCTGACCTAAACGTACCAGTGAAAGATGGCAAAGTGACTTCGGATGCACGTATTCTTGCGTCTTTACCAACCATTCAGCACTGCATAGCGGCTGGCGCTAAAGTAATGGTGACTTCTCACCTCGGTCGTCCAACGGAAGGCGAATACACGGAAGAGTTCTCTCTATTACCCGTCGTTAACTACTTAAAAGACGCGTTAGATTGCGAAGTTAAACTGGCTAAAGATTACCTTGATGGTTTGGAATTGAACGCTGGCGAATTGGTCGTTCTTGAAAACGTTCGCTTTAACAAAGGCGAGAAGAAAAACGAAGAAGAATTATCGAAAAAATACGCAGCGTTATGTGACGTGTTTGTGATGGATGCGTTTGGTACGGCTCACCGTGCTCAAGCGTCGACTCATGGCGTTGGTATGTTTGCTCCGATCGCTTGTGCTGGCCCACTACTGGCTGCAGAACTTGAAGCATTGGGTAAAGCGATGGATAACCCAGAGCGTCCATTAGTGGCTATCGTTGGTGGTTCAAAAGTATCAACAAAACTCACCGTACTCGAATCCCTTTCTAAAATTGCTGACCAACTGGTTGTTGGCGGTGGTATCGCAAATACCTTTATTGCCGCTGCGGGTCACAATGTCGGTAAGTCTCTTTATGAAGCCGACTTGCTTGATACAGCGAAAAAGTTAATGAAAGAGTGCTCTATTCCTCTTGCGACTGATGTTGCTTGTGCGAAAGCGTTTGATGAAAACGCCGCAGCGGAAATCAAGCACGTTTCTGAAGTGCAAGATGACGATATGATTTTCGACCTAGGCCCAGATTCAACCGCAGCATTGGCTGAAATCATCGCTAACGCAAAAACGATTTTGTGGAATGGCCCAGTCGGCGTATTTGAATTCAAAAATTTCGAAGCTGGTACTAAAGGTATCTCTGAAGCGATCGCCAAATCGGCAGGTTTCTCAGTAGCGGGTGGCGGTGACACGCTAGCAGCGATCGATAAGTTTGGTATCAAAGCTGACGTATCTTATATTTCAACCGGTGGCGGTGCTTTCCTTGAATTTGTTGAAGGTAAAGTTCTACCAGCAGTAGAAATGCTAGAAGCACGCGCGAAAGCATAATGACGATGAGAGCGGGGGGCAACTCCCGCTTTCTTGTTTGCTGCACGAGGGTATTTATTCTGCTAGAATAGCGCCAGTTGTGAGCAAACGTTTGCAAGAATGTAAACTTAACTGTTTTATTTTTAAACGACAGAAAAAATAGGATCAAATCCATGTCTAAGATCTTCGATTTCGTAAAACCTGGTGTGATTTCTGGTGATGACGTACAGAAAGTATTTGCAGTAGCGAAAGAGCATAACTTTGCTCTACCTGCTGTTAACGTTGTTAATACTGACTCTATCAACGCGGTACTAGAAGCTGCAGCCAAAGTGAAAGCGCCAGTCGTGGTGCAATTCTCTAACGGTGGCGCTGCTTTCTTTGCTGGTAAAGGCGTTAAACTTGAAGGCCAAGGTGCTCAAATCCTTGGTGCAGTAGCTGGTGCAAAATACGTTCACGCTGTTGCTGAAACTTACGGTGTGCCAGTGATTCTACACACTGACCACGCTGCGAAGAAATTGCTGCCTTGGATCGATGGTCTACTTGATGCTGGCGAAGAGTTCTTTGCTCAAACAGGTAAGCCTCTGTTCTCTTCTCACATGCTAGATCTTTCTGAAGAGTCTTTAGAAGAAAACGTCGAAACGTGCGCGAAATACCTAGAGCGTATGGCGAAAATGGGTATGACCATCGAAATCGAACTGGGTTGTACTGGCGGTGAAGAAGACGGCGTTGATAACTCTCATATGGATTCATCTGAGCTGTATACTTCTCCAGAAGACGTGGCTTACGCTTATGAAAAACTAAGCGCAGTCAGCCATCGTTTCACTATCGCTGCTTCTTTCGGTAACGTACACGGTGTTTATCAAGCGGGTAACGTGGTATTGACTCCAACCATTCTACGTGATTCTCAAGCGTACGTTTCTGAGAAATTTGGCCTTCCAGCTAACTCTCTAAACTTTGTTTTCCACGGTGGTTCTGGTTCTTCTGAAGCGGAAATCAAAGAGTCAATCAGCTACGGTGTTATCAAAATGAACATCGATACTGATACTCAGTGGGCAACATGGGATGGTATCCGTAAATATGAAGCGGAAAACCACGATTACCTACAAGGTCAAATCGGTAACCCAACTGGTGAAGCTGCACCAAACAAAAAATACTACGATCCACGCGTATGGCTACGTGCAGGCCAAACCTCAATGGTGGCTCGTCTAGAGAAAGCTTTTGCAGACCTTAACGCTGTTAACGTACTGTAATTAGTGTCTAGTTAGTCATTAGCCGTCCTTGTTAGGGCGGCTTTTTTTATGGCTAGTGATTAGGAAATAGATCTGCTAGTTTAAAGAATAATCTTATGTTTGCTGAGATTTAAATTAGTATACTTTGCGTGGGATATTACATAGGGCAGTTGTCACTCCTTTGTATACATCAAAAAAACAATATCGATATCATTGATTGTAGAGGATATACAATATGGCGAATGAGTCAGTGGGAATAGAAGTTCCTGGCGTTGAAAGCTTACATCAGGTCAATAGTTGGTTAACCAATAACTCAGATTTATTTATTCAATACGGTGTGAATATTATTTCCGCTATTTTGATTTTGTTTATTGGTAACATCATAGTCAAAACGATTGCGGGTAGCTTAGCAAACGTGTTGATGAAAAAAGAGATGGATAAGGCGGTTGTTGATTTTATCCAAGGCATCGTACGTTATACGCTATTTATTATTGTATTGGTCGCCGCGTTAAGTCGTATCGGAGTCCAAACTGCTTCCGTTGTGGCAATTATCGGTGCGGCGGGTTTAGCGGTGGGTTTAGCGCTGCAAGGCTCTTTATCCAACTTTGCCGCTGGCGTTTTAATCGTTGCTTTCCGTCCGTTTAAATCGGGTGATTATATCGAAGTGGCTGGAACCGCTGGATCGGTTGATTCGATTCATATTTTTCAGACGATTTTAAAAACACCCGATAACAAAATGGTGGTATTACCTAACTCTGCGGTAGTGAATGGCGCAATTGTCAATTATTCACGCCACGCCACACGTCGTGTTGATTTACTGATAGGCGTATCTTATAAATCGGATCTAAATAAAACCAAGCAGGTACTGCGTGATGTGGTTGAGCGCGATCCTCGAGTGTTAAAAGATCCTGCGGTGAGAGTTGAAGTACATCAACTCGGTGATTCATCGATTAATTTTATTGTTCGCCCTTGGGTGGAGAGTGCAGATTACTGGCCCGTTTATTGGGAACTGACGCATAAAATTAAAGAAGCGCTCGATGAAAATGGTATTGAAATTCCGTTCCCACAAATGGATGTTCATTTGAATAAAATCAGCTAACGGACGTTATTGGTTGAGCTGAGTAAATAGATGAACAGTAGAAAATAACAACGGAGGCCTTGGCCTCCGTTGTTATTTTAGTTCCAATACTGCTGAAGGTTATTCGCCAATAGAAAAGCAATGGTAAACATCATTGCCGCGATCACCAGATCGATGCCTTTTTTGACGGCGGGTTTGGATAAGGTTGGCCCTAATTTGGCTGCGCCTATCGATAATGAATAAAACCATACGAAGGAAGCGATCATCGTTCCTAAGGCAAATGAAAGCCGATCATGGCCTTCAAATTGACCACCAATCGATCCTAAAATTACCACCGTATCTAAGTATAAATGTGGGTTCAGTACGGTGACCGCTAATGCCCCAAGAATCACCGTTCGTTTACCTCTTGCCGTGATCTCAGAGGAAGACTCTTGTTTTTGCGATGGTTTAAAAGCCGTTTTTAATGCCAATAATCCGTAGCCAGTTAAAAAGGCGATCCCACCTAAAGTAACCGCAATCAATAAACTTTCATTTTGTGACAGCAATGCGCCGCCGCCAAATATTCCCAAGGAGATAAAGATAACATCTAATACGCTACAGATGGTTGCCGTGGTTAGATGGTGATGACGTTTAATGCCTTGGTTTAACACGTAAGCGTTTTGTGCTCCGATGGGGATAATCATCGTTGCCCCGAGTCCGAAGCCTTGTAGCAAAATCCAGAAGTTCACAGTTGTCTCATTAATAGAATGCTAAATAATGGCCGCAAGATACCCAGAGTTATTTGATTAGTATAATTAATAATTTTAATATCAAATAAGCTTGGCTTATTTTCTGTAGGGTGAACAAGAATGCGTGGCTTAGATTACAAATGGATAGAAGCACTGGATGCGGTTTTACAATATGGAGGCTTTGAGCGTGCGGCTGAAAAGCTGTGTATTTCTCAGTCTGCTGTTTCGCAGCGTATCAAACAACTGGAGAAATTCATCGCACAGCCAGCACTGGTGCGTAGCGCCCCGCCGAAGCCAACTCTGATAGGCAAAAAATTGCTTGGCTTGTATCGTCGGGTTCTCTTGCTGGAGCAAGAAACCATGCCAGAGTTATTAAATGATACCTCGGCACGTCCGGTTACCTTATCAATTGCTACCAATGCTGACAGTTTAGCCAGTTGGGTCATTCCAGCTCTACAGCCGATCATGAGTAAAGAAAACGTCGCGTTTCAATTCTCTATTCTTGATGAATCCCGTTCGATAGAAAAAATGAAGAATGGCGAAGTCGTGGGAGCGATCAGTTTAGATGATCAACCGTTACCGGGGTGTCGAGCCGAATACTTGGGCAAAATGGATTACTTATGTGTCGCCAGCCCCAGCTTTATGACGCGCTATTTTTCGAATGGTGTGAATGCGCAAACTCTGCTCCATGCCCCATCGGTATCATTTGATATGCAAGATAGCCAACATAAACAATTTTTAAAACAGCACTTTGCGGTGCAGAGTGAGATGCGGATCAATCATAAAGTCGGTAGCTCTGAGGCTTTCGTTGCCCTTGCAAAAGCGGGGTTGGCTTATTGTTTAATTCCACGTTTACAAATTGTAGAGGAGTTGGCAAAAGGTGAGTTGGTTGAGGTGACGCCTGGGCAAACCGTAACCAATGTGATCTATTGGCATCATTGGCTATTAGAAACGGGAATTTTAGCTCAGCTATCAACAGGGATCGTTAATTATGCGAGGACACATTTGCCACAGTAAGTTTAAGTGAGTTCAATAAGTTAAAACGGTGTCAGTTTATCAGCAATGCCAAGTGAATCACTCTATATTGGTTTATGATGATATAACGAGTTAACGTGATTTATCTATCACAACATTTTCCAACATAAAGGATGAGTAATATGAAATCGCTATGTCAATGGCTTATAGTCTTATGCAGTCTTACGGCGGTGAGTGCGCAAGCTCAGCAAATGAACTTTCCTCATATCGTGACTTCTGGTTATGGTGAAGTCATTGCTCAACCAGACAGAGCGCAGTTTTCTGTGAAGGTGGTTGAAACTACGATGAATGCTGAGCAAGCGAAAGCCACGGTGGATAAAGTGGTCGCGGACTTTGTCGATAGCCTTAAGCAATCTGGCGTAAAAAGTGAAGATATCTCCAGCTCAAATTTGTATCTCACTCCTCAATATCATTATCCAAAGTCTGGACAGCCTGAGTTAGTTGGCTATCGAGCGCAGAGAAGTGTCACCGTTGAGGTCGAAAAACTCAGTGCTTTGAATCAGTACTTAGACTTAGCGTTGGCTTTGGGCATTAATCAGGTCGATAACGTTCAGCTAAAAGTCAGTGAACAAGCCAAATACCAACAGCAAGCGAGAATGGCAGCGATTGAAGATGCCAAACAAAAAGCCAATTCATTGGCTACTGGGTTTCAAAGTAAGTTGGGTCCAGTATGGCGTATTGAATACAGTTCAATCACTCCTCAGCCGGTGATGATGCGTTCAGTCAGCATGGCCGATAGCGCAGAAGTGAGTCAGAGCTATCAAGATTCAACGATTGTTATCCGTGATCGAGTCGATGTGATTTATAAATTGACCCACTAAATTTGACCTCAAGCGCACTCCGTTGCGTGGGTGCGCTTGAGTGCTATGCGCTAGTTTTTTGTTCAGCAATAAGAAAATGCTGTTATAATGCGCATTCTGAGACGACTGAGTGTATATAATTAGGGCTATGAGATTTTCTAGAGCGATTACTTTTCTTCTCATTGCCTGCGCTTTGACCACCTCAATCATCGTTTTCTATTACGCTCAGCGCCATCAAAAAATTAAACAAAATCATATTAATCACGCCGCTCAGCAAGCACTCCATCAACTCTCTTACGGTGTGAGAGAGTACGCCAATATCCAAGATCAGCTTTTTTCTATCATTCATCTACTCAGTCATAGTCAGACGACCTGCGATTACGCCTTCTCACCTGAGCCGAATAATCAGCGCTTACTCGAAGAAGCGTTTGCGTCCGTTGCTCATTACCAAAAATGGTATAACTCAATCGTCTTTTTTGATAATGAAGGCCAAGCCAATGTCGGGGTGATGTACTCGGCTACAGAGTCGAGCAAAGTGATCAGCCATGCACTGGACAATCAAGCCAGTAGCGAACGACTTGCACTTGCTGAGCAGCTCAGTGACGAGCAAATTGGTATTTGGGGATGGAATGATCACCATCCGATGCCATCGATGCAGCTTATCACGCCCGTTAAGGTATTTGGGCTGCGTTACGGCTATATCATGATGGATATTAATCTTTGGCGTTTAGCAGAGCGAGTCAGTTATAGCTTACAACGCGATTTACAACCCGAAATCGTTACTGATCAAGGGGTTGTCTTGAGCCATAAGTTATCACAACATGCGTTAATGAAGCCTTTTATACTGGAAGATAATCTCGCACACCGTTTTCCGCTGACGTGGCAACGTATGCAGACCGCAAATACGGGGTATCAGCTTGAACAGGGGCATTTAATTGCCTTTGCATCTATTTCATTAACCGATGATCAAGCGATGTATTTGATTGTCCATTTAACTCCGGAAGAATTAGCACAGCGTGCCGAACGTGATTTAAATGACCTAATCAAAGAAGGATTATTTGTATTGCTCATGGTGATGCTTTTCACTTTGCCAACCTTATCGATGGTGTTGCATTACCATCGACGCGATATAGAAAGTAAGCTTGCCCGCGCAGCACTAAATGGCATGACAGCGGTGATGATTGCCGATAAACACCATCAAATCATGATGGTTAATAATGAGTTTGAACGTATGACGGGGTTACCAAAAGCGTGGGCGATCGGCCGTAATGGACTGAAAACCTTGCTTTATCATAACGGCATGCCATTTATATTAAGTGTCTTAGAGCGAATTACCAACGAGCATTATTGGCAAGGGGAAGTCGAGTTCGCTACTGCGCAAGGTGACATGTTGACTACACTGATGTGCATTCAAGGCATTATAGAGTCAGGGCGAGTGAGTTATTATATTACGTCGATTGTTGATATTACCGAACGTAAGCAATTAGAGAATAAGTTGCGTGAATTAAGTGAGAAAGATAGCCTGACGCAGCTATGGAATCGACGTAAGTTTGAATTAGAGCTCACCCATCAAGTGGAACGTATTCAAGCTGAGGGCGATGCTTATCCCGTCTGTTTGGTGTTATTAGATATTGATTTCTTTAAGCGTGTTAATGATGAACAAGGTCACGATCAGGGCGATCGAGTGATTATCGACGTGGCGCGTTTACTGACTCAACACCTTCGCAGTTATGACTTTATCGCACGAATTGGTGGTGAAGAGTTCGCCGTTATTATGCCCTCAACCCGCATTGAGCAAGCGCAGCAGATTATTGAGCGATTAAGAGGGGCGGTGGAAGCCGAACCGCATTTATCCGTGACCGTCAGTGCTGGCATTACTGACTTAACCCTTGATGCAACGCGTTCCTATAAGTGCGCCGATATCGCTCTGTATGAATCGAAAAAGTCGGGGCGCAATCAGGTGTCGACTTTTTTAAGTCAAGAGAGCTGATCATCGGTTAAGATAATCTTGGTGTCGGTATTAGCGAGATAAAAAAACGGGACTTTTCAGCCCCGTTTTGCGTTTAGTTGATCACTTTCTCGGTATCGAGCAACGATTATAGAACGTGAACAGAAGCGGTATTGGTTGTACCTGATGCAACCAATGCGCCTGAAACCATCACGGCGATGTCGCCTTTCTTACCTAAACCCGATTCTAAAGCAATCTCTTTACCTAGACGGTAGAAATCATCGGTGCTTTCAATCGCATCAACAACAACAGGTGTTACACCTTTAGTCAGAACGAGTTGAGCGGCCGTTTTCTTGTTGGTTGTTACCGCAATGATGTTCGCAGTTGGGAAGTACTTACGCACTGAACGAGCTGATTTACCCGCTTCAGTTGCGACCACGATAAGTGGAGCCGCCAATTTCTCAGCAGTATCTACCGCACCTTTACAAACGGCTTCAGTAATGCGTAGGCGTGGGCTGTCTAGACGAGAACCCAACTCCGCTTGTAGAACGCGGTCAGTGCGAGCACAGATTTGCGCCATGATAGTGACCGCTTCAACAGGGTATTTACCTTTTGCTGTTTCGCCAGAAAGCATCACTGCATCTGTACCATCCATTACCGCGTTGGCTACGTCACCCGCTTCTGCGCGCGTTGGACGTGGGTTCTTGATCATTGAATCAAGCATTTGCGTTGCGGTGATAACCACTTTACGTGCGCGGTTACATTTTTCGATCATCATCTTCTGTGCAAAGATAACTTCTTCAGCAGGGATCTCAACACCTAGGTCGCCACGAGCAACCATGATACCGTCAGAAAGCTCAAGAATTTCGTCGAAGTTATCCACGCCTTCTTGGTTTTCAATTTTAGAGATAATTTGGATATCTGCGCCGCCGTTGGCAGTCAGTAATTCGCGAATTTCACGTACATCGTCTGCTTTACGAATGAAAGAAGCTGCAACGAAATCAACGCCTTGCTCACAACCAAATTTAAGGTCTGCTTTATCTTTTTCAGACAGAGCGGGTAGGTTAACTGAAACGTTAGGTAGGTTAACGCCTTTATTTTCGCCCAGTGCGCCGTTGTTAAGAACTTTACATTTCACTTCAGTCTCAGTGGTGGCAATCACTTTCATTTCGATTAGGCCATCATCGACTAAAATAGTGTTGCCTGCGGCAAGATCTTTAGCAAAACCTGCGTAAGTTACAGCAACGATGTCTTTGTTACCGACAACTGAGGTATCAGTAGTAAACGTGAACTCTTGACCAGCAACGAGATCAACATCATCACCATTTTCTAGTTTGATGGTGCGAATTTCAGGACCTTTAGTATCCAATAGAATCGCGAGTTGCTTACCGGTGTTTTCCATTACCTTGCGGAAGTTCGCGATACGTGTACCGTGCTCAACGAAGTCACCGTGAGAGAAGTTAAGACGCATGACGTTCATGCCCGCATTGACTAGCTCAGTCAGTTTTTCTACAGATTCAGTTTTAGGGCCAATCGTACAAACGATTTTGGTCTTTTTCATGGAAAGTGCTCTCCGGTAAATAAATTTAAGATGAATTTAAAGGGTAATGCTTAGCCTTAAAGTGTTCTCGGTAATGGCAAGCGTCTCCGTTTGCCTCTTAGGTTTCACGAGTCTGTTTCACTCTAAAGCTGAAAGTCTTTCAACAGATTTAGTCATTTTATGACTGCTTATCTGAGGTGAAATTTCACAAACAAACCCACAACGTCTACAAATAGCCATTGTGGTTAAAAATTTACGTCAAGTTCTGTAATTTTTTTTCTTTTCGGATGCGAATTCTATCATCTAATGCTGCCAATATCACGATTTAAGACTTGTCTTAGAACAAGGTTTTAGCGCTAATTATTAATTTTTTGTATCGAAATAAATAGACTAAAATGTTTCGAAGTGATTATAATTGATTTCGAATCGAAACTTAAAAAATCAAACCTCATGTCGAAACGAAATACCCAGCTACGAAGACACGCGATCGCCAGTTTAGTCAATCAACAAGGCGAGGTAAGTGTCGAAGCACTTTCTCAGCAGTTTTCCACCTCAGAAGTCACGATTAGAAAGGATCTTGCCTCATTAGAAACCAATGGTCTATTACTTAGGCGTTATGGTGGCGCGATCGCTTTGCCAAAAGAAGTGATGGCAGATGAATTGAATGAAAAAGTTTCGGTTCGAAAGGTGGCGCTAGCCAAACAAGCCGCTAAGCTGATCAGAGATCATAATCGAATTGTGATTGATAGTGGCAGTACCACGGCAGCACTGATCCAGCAGTTGAACGATAAACGTGGTTTGGTGGTTATGACTAACTCATTGCATGTCGCCAATGCCCTCAATGAGCTAGAAAGTGAGCCGACACTACTGATGACCGGTGGCACTTGGGATACTCATTCTGAATCTTTCCAGGGTCAAGTGGCGGAGTCTGTCTTGCGTTCTTACGACTTTGATCAGTTATTTATCGGCGCTGATGGTGTTGATCTTGAACGCGGCACGACCACGTTCAATGAGTTAACCGGGTTAAGCAAAGTCATGGCGGAAGTGTCACGTGAAGTGATCGTGATGATTGAATCAGAAAAGATTGGCCGAAAAATCCCCAACTTAGAGCTGGCTTGGGATTGTATTGATGTCTTAGTGACGGACAGCGATCTCAGCGACGCCTATCTCAAACAAATTGAATCGCATCGTGTGCGAGTGATTCGAGCGTAAGCATGATTATCTACTCATCAGTATATGGCTGTTAACAGGCGATCTACTGGTGGAAAAAAGATCGAAATAAATGGAGTGTGAAGATGTGTGGAATTGTTGGCGCGGTTGCGCAGCGTGATGTGGCGGAAATTTTAGTCGAAGGTTTACGTCGTTTGGAATATCGAGGCTATGATTCTGCCGGCGTTGCGGTGGTGGATAGTGAGAATACGCTTACTCGCGTACGTCGCTTAGGAAAAGTGCAAGAATTAGCGGATGCGGTCGAGCAGCAAAAAGTCATTGGCGGTACAGGTATTGCTCATACTCGTTGGGCAACTCATGGTGAACCGTCAGAAATTAATGCTCATCCACATCTCTCGGGCACGATTACCGTCGTCCATAATGGCATTATTGAAAATCACGCATCACTGCGAACCGTATTACAAGACCGTGGCTATGTCTTTGAATCACAAACCGATACCGAAGTTATTGCTCATTTGGTTGAGTGGGAGCGTCGCTCTGCAAGCACTTTGCTTGAAGCGGTACAAAAAGCGGTTAAACAGCTGGAAGGCGCGTACGGTACCGTCGTGCTCGATTGTACCGATCCTAGCCGAGTTGTCGTCGCTCGCTCAGGCAGCCCGATTGTGATTGGTTTAGGTGTGGGTGAAAACTTCTTAGCTTCTGATCAATTGGCGTTACTCAATGTGACTCGCCGTTTTATGTTCCTTGAAGAGGGCGATGTTGCTGAAGTGACGCGCCGTGAGGTGAATATTTTTGCTGCCAATGGCGAGCAGGTAATGCGTGAAGTGATTGAGTCGAACGCTGAACACGATGCTGGTGATAAAGGTAAGTTTCGCCACTTTATGCAAAAAGAAATTTTCGAGCAACCCACAGCACTGATCAATACCATGGAAGGACGCATCACTCACGATAGCGTGATCACCGAGAGTATTGGTGTCAATGCTGCGGAAATTTTAGCGCAAGTTGAGCATATCCAAATTGTCGCCTGTGGCACGTCATATAATGCAGGTATGACCGCCCGTTATTGGTTTGAAGCTTTATCAGGCGTGAGCTGCGATGTGGAAATCGCCTCTGAGTTTCGTTACCGTAAATTTGTGACTCGCCCCAATAGCCTATTAATTACCTTATCTCAATCAGGAGAAACCGCCGATACACTGGCAGCACTGCGTCTTGCGAAAGAGAAAGGTTACATGGCGGCGATGACGATTTGTAACGTCGCGGGTTCATCTTTAGTTCGCGAGTCTGATTTTGCCTTTATGACTCGTGCTGGTACAGAGATTGGCGTTGCATCAACCAAAGCTTTTACTACTCAGCTAGCGGCTCTACTCATGCTAGTCACCGCATTAGGCAAACAAAAGCAGGTGATAGATCGCGCCTTAGAAACTGAAATTGTTCAAGCTTTACATGCGCTACCAAGACAAATTGAGCAAGCATTGAGCTGTGAAAAGCAAATTGAAGCGATTGCTGAAGAGTTTGCCGATAAACACCACACCTTATTTTTAGGCCGTGGTGAGTTTTACCCTATTGCCGTTGAAGCGTCATTAAAACTCAAAGAAATCTCTTACATTCACGCAGAAGCTTATGCGGCGGGTGAGTTAAAACATGGACCACTCGCACTGATTGATGCTGATATGCCAGTCGTGGTTGTGGCTCCAAGTAATGATTTACTTGAAAAGCTCAAATCAAACATCGAAGAAGTGCGAGCGCGTGGTGGTTTGTTGTATGTCTTTGCCGATCAAGACGCTGGTTTTGCTGAAGATGCGACGATGAAAATCATCACTATGCCGCCTGTCAGTACCATTACTGCGCCGATCTATTACACGATTCCGATGCAGTTATTGTCTTATCACGTCGCCTTGATCAAAGGGACAGATGTTGATCAGCCACGTAACCTCGCCAAAGCGGTGACGGTGGAATAATCATGCCTCGATGATGCTGAGCTGATGTGCGAGTAGAATAAAGTATCATACTGAGTAATAAAGATTCATACTAAGTATTAAAGTATCATACTAAAATGGCAGCGTTGACATCGGTACGCTGCCATTTTTAATATAAAAATACTTGAGAGTATTAAGGTGGACTGCCCCCAATATCCTTGACAGTTTTCAGCCTCATTTTGAGGCTGCTTCAAACGCCTCTGGGCTAACTCCTCGGAGGTGGGTATGTCGCCTTATTCGATTGTAGAATAATTCGATGTAGTCAAACACATCTGCACGGGCCATTTCTCGTGTTTTGTAGATCCGCTTCTTGATTTTTTCCTTCTTCAGACTACTAAAGAAGGATTCTGCGACCGCATTGACGCTCCTATGTCAAGCCAGTCTAGCTAAATCTTTTAGGATTAGCGGAAATAGCTCTCTTGCTATATAGCGCTTTAGGTTGCGAGTTATTTCTTTGGTTGATAATCCTTCAGCCGTTCTCCGTGTAACATAGTCTTTCGTTCTGGGATCACTACGCATTCTTACCATAGCTACCGTCCAGAGAGCGTTATTTGCACTCCGACATCCTCCTCGATTCAATCTATGACGAGTTGTTTTACCCGAAGATGCAGGAATCGGATTAACTCCACATAATGCAGCAAACGATGACTCCTTCCTTAATCGATTTGCGTTGTCTCCAGCGGCAACCAGAAGTGTAGCTGCTACATTTGCACCAACACCAAACCTTGATACAAGGCTTTGAGCTGTGTTTAAGGTTAGCTTTTTTAACACCTTTTCGAGCGCTTTTATTTGTTCGTTTAGGAAGCTCCACCGCTGTGCCAGTAATACAAGAGAGAGCATTAACGGTTCGCTGCTGTTTGAACATCTAATTAAGCATGCAGTTGCGCACGCTCCTGGTTTTGGAAGATAAAGCGATTGTTTTAGTTCGTCAGGGCCTGAGACAAGAAGTGCTCGAATTTGATTCATTGCCTGAGTTCTTGCTTTAACAGCGCTGTTGCGAGTCACTAGTAGGCTTCGCAGTGATTCAACGGGCCCTGTATGGCTTTTAGGAATAACTTTAGCCTCACCAGATAATACGCTTCTAGCAGCATTCTCTGAATCTAAAACGTCTGTTTTGCCTTTTAGGCGTCTCTCCATCCGATTTGGCCGCATAACTTCATATACGTCAATGCCGTTTTTGATCAGAAACTTTGTCAGTTCAGCGCCATAGCTGCCCGTACCTTCTACTCCTGATTTTTGAAGGAACCCATAAGATTTACACCATGCCAAAAGTTTACGATAACCTGAAAGATTAGCACTAAATGCTTCACTCTTAACAACTTGACCAAGCTCATTGATAAGTGTTGCAACATGAAGCTCTAGATGAGTATCTACGCCGAGATACAATTTATAGCGGGGATCGTCACTGTTCATCTAAACACTCTCCTGTGTGAGTCGCCCAGCTGGACGGGACACTGGAGGTGCAGGACAAAGCTCCTATTAGGTCACAACTGAGTCGATAGAATTAAACAGACTCTTTGAACGACAGGTCAACACAAAGACATTTCAGTCAATCCCAGCACGGGTCAGTACAAACAGTCTGTATTTATATTCTAATCCCAGTATCCCAGCAATTTCCTCGTCTGCTCATGCTCGGAATTAAGTTATGTTTTTGGCAAAATTTTTGCCAATCTCCACTACTATACTGGGAACCTTGATCTGAATGTATAATTACATTTCCCTCAGGTCTACGTCGCCATACCGCCATGAGAAGGGCATCGAGAACGATGTCTTTTGCTAATGTTGGCTTCATTGACCAACCGATAACTTTTCGTGAATAGAGGTCGATGACGACAGCCAGATAAAGCCAGCCTTGCCAGGTTCGGATATATGTAATATCGGTTACCCATGATTTGTCTGGAGCACTAACCTTAAATTCTCGGTTCAAATGATTGGGCATAATAATTGGGGGACGGCCATAACCGTAACTTCGGTTTTTCTTATAGCCTCTGATCGCCTTTATACCATTATTTTTCATGATCTTAAGCACGCGGTTAGGCCCACAGCATTCGCCTAGTTCTTTGAGGTCTAAAGTGATGCGTCGATAACCGTATATTCCGTAGCTGGCATCATAGGAAGTACGGATCAACTTGAGTAGTCGCCGATCTTCAATTGCACTCTGTGATTCTGGTTCATGCAGCCATGCGTAATAGCCAGCTCTTGCTAGTTGCAACACACGACACATTGTCATGATTTTAAACATCTTAGAGTGCGCTAGAATAAACTGATACTTTACTCTGGCAGGCTTGCAAAGTATCTGGCGGCCTTTTTTAAAATATCGCGCTCTTCTTCAGTCTGCTTTAAAAGCCCCTTAAGTCGGAGTATTTCCTTTTTCGCTTCTAATAACTCATTTTCATCTTTAGGTCGAGACAGTGGTTGAGCTGCTTTGATCCACTTATAGATGCTGTGTTGCGATACGCCTAAACGGTTGGATACATCAGCAGCAGAATAGCCACGTTCTAACACCAATTTTACTGCTTCATCTTTAAATTCTGGGGTATATCTTTGTCCACTCATAATCAACTCTCCTATGCAAAAAGAATAGGCTAAATTTGTCTAGGAGAGTGGTGGCAGTCCAAGAATAGGCTAAATTTGTCTAGGAGAGTGGTGGCAGTCCACTTCTAGTAAATTGTTTGAGAGTTTCCCAGATCTCAAAAGAAGGTACTGGGGGCGTCATTTTTGGGCGAGAGGGTACTTTTGTGTCACTTCGGGTGAACTAACTCAAACAATGATCGAAGAATATCTAGAGCATCATTTTGAGCCGAAGGTCGAAGATAACTTTCGAACTGAAAGCGATTAACAACGGGTCTTTGCCCCGTATCCGGACTTTCAGTCCGCAATACTAACCCACCTACTTTAGTAGGTGGTTGTTAAGTTTCAGTGGTTAAAGTTCGATCCCGCCCTTGTCGGAATGTCTACCGCTTTTAATGCCACAATTCTGCTTTGCTTAGCAGAGATGTGCTTAGTTTGTGAAATATGAATAGGTATTGTACCTATTCATATTTCACCGCCCAAAGAAAAGCAAATTGTTTAATTTATATGGTAAAAGAACCCCATCCGATAATTAATATTTATTTCGTTTATCCTGTATTTTCTGGCACTCTATGCATAGCCGTACACCTTTAATTGCCCGTCTTCTTGCCTCTGGTATAGGTGCATCACACTCTTCGCAGAAGCTAAGGCTTTGGCTGTTTGAATGCAGCTTATTTCTCACTAGTGCTATTGCATCATCAATGCTATTTTCGATTTGCTCTTGCACCATTCCATCTTTAGACCAGCCAATAGCCATCAATTCCTCCTACTCTCTACTATGTTTAGATGAAAATATAAATACTCATGAGCTGTTGATTCTGGCAGATAAATTTCACCTGGTTCTGTATTGGTGACCACATCATAAAAAACGCCAGTAAAACATACCGGCGCTCTTCTTATTAGCTCTGAAAAAATGAATATAAAGGATATTTATTTGTTATTTTTGACTTTTTCTTCAATTGCATCCATTAGTTTACCCGTGATGGAGATATCAAATGCCGCTTCTATCTCACGGATGCAGGTGGGGCTAGTTACGTTTATTTCAGTGAGTTTGTCACCAATCACATCCAGGCCAACAAAGATAAGTCCCTTTTCCTTAAGGGTGGGGGCAACAGCGTTCGCAATCTTAAGATCTGTTTCACTTAATGGTCTTGGTTCGCCTCTGCCGCCAGCAGCAAGGTTGCCTCGGGTTTCTCCTTTGGCTGGAATTCGGGCAAGGCAGTAAGGCATTGGTTCACCGTCAACAATCAGTATCCGCTTGTCACCATTACTGATATCCGGAACAAAAGTCTGTCCCATGGCATAGTATTCGCCGTGGTTGGTCAGCGCTTCAATGATGACTGAAACATTCGGATCGCCTTGCTTTACACGGAAGATGGACGCCCCCCCCATACCATCCAGCGGCTTAAGGATAATATCGCCATGTTCATCCTGAAACTCGCGGATCCTTTTTGCTTTACGGGTAACAATCGTTGTCGGAGTCAGCTCAGGGAACCAGGCGGTAAACAGCTTCTCGTTGCAGTCGCGAAGGCTCTGAGGTTTATTGACGATTAGCGTGCCTTTCTCTTCTGCGCGCTCAAGGATATAGGTTGCGTAGATATACTCCGTATCGAACGGGGGATCTTTACGCATCAATATGGCATCCAATTCAGAAAGAACAATAGTCTGCTCGGATTTGAATTCGCACCAGCCGTTTGGATCTTCCTTTAGCTCTATGACCTTTGTCTCTGCTATGGCAACGCCTTGTTCCAAGCTAAGGTCCTGCATTTCCATATAATGAATTTCATAACCGCGTTTTTGCGCTTCAAGCAGCATGGCGAAGCTTGAATCTTTTTTTATGTTAATGGATGAAATTGGATCCATTACTATGCCAAGTTTAATCATTATTTACCCCGATTAATCAGGTTCATCAAAGAAAACATACCTTAGGAATTTGCAGCAAGAAAAGCATCAAAATCTAATACATCGGACTTTTCTGATGCCTCTTGTTCATGCAATGAACGAGCGACTTCATTTTCCATGTCTTGTGCTTTATAGAAGCGGTAGCGATGCTTTAGATGTGAGCGCGTATGCTTTGTTCCCATCTCATGACCGAATTGCCCGATCCCTCCCGCCTTTTCAATATCAGCCTGTAGCAGACCGGCCGTCGTGAATTCAGGATAGTGGATTGCTGCAGCCAGTTTATGACACACGGATTGATACTTTATGTCTCCGTTTGCTTTATCCATCGCCTTTGCAACCGCGATAATTTCTTTGATTATCGACATGGCCCACTCCTTCAGCGTCTGCGCATTTTCACTAGAGCAACACTCAAGCTGCAGTCCGGGTTTCCTTCCCTGATGGATAACTTTATTCCAGTTACTTAAGCTGATGTCCTTTTCTTGCTTTGTCATCAAGTCGGAATCTTTTAATACTGCCCATACCAAAAATAAGTCCAGGAACCGGACCTGATCTTCACTTATGCCCACAGCGCTATATGGATTGATGTCCAGTGCGCGAACTTCAACATATTCAACGCCCCGCTGACTCAAGGCCTCATAGACTTTCTCATTCTCTTCAGGAACTCGTTTAGGTCTGATTGGTGCATAAAGCTCATTTTCCATTTGCAGAATATTGCTGTTGAGCTGTTGATATTCTCCACTAACTTTTACACCCATTTGTTCAAAGGCAGGCGAAGATGTACGTATCGCCTTTTTCAGACCAGACAAATAATCGTCCAGGCTATTGAGACCGATATTAAGTTGCTCCTGATTGCTATTGGAATAGCCAATATCGCTTAAACGCAGAGATGTTGCGTGAGGCAGATATAACATGTCTTCAGCTTTAAGGAACATCTTATCCGTCTTCAGATCTTTTATGTATGAAGAGCACACCGCCGGAGATGCACCAAAAAAATATGGTATCAGCCATCCAAACCGGTAGTAATTTCTGATCAGCCCTAAGTAAGCGTTGGATTTGGCTTCTTGCCTTTCTTGTTTGTGCTGCTTCCCAAATAATTCATCCCAAAAGGATTCAGGAAATGAAAAATTGTAATGGACACCTGAGATGATCTGCATCTTACTGCCATACCTGTGCTTAAGGCCTTTTCTGTAAAGAGTCTTAAGCCTTCCCGCATTGCATGTCCCATACTGCCCGAGAACGATATCACTTTCATTCACCTTGTAAGGCATCGACATTGGCCACATATATTCGTTGCCCAGATTGGTCTGGGTGAAATGATGGATATCTTCCAGTTGTGCGAATAACGTCTCAATAGATGTCGAAACGGGTGTCACTAGTTCAAGTTGTGACTCCGAAAAATCGGTTGTGATCCATTTATTTGCATAGGCGGAGCCCAGCGCTTTGGGATGAGGTGTCTTGGCAAGTCTGCTTTCCTCACTATAACGCAAAGCCTCTCGTTCAATGCCACGTTTTAGGTTATTCAATACACTGGGCTTTTGGGATATCCGGGCTAACTTCAAAGAAAAACTAGTCATAAAACAACCACATATAGAGGTAACCCAGGACTCATGCACCTGGGTTCATTTCGTACAGTTAACCGCCGGTCTTCAGGTCAATTACGCGACAAATCCGGACTGTTAAATTTATTTAAGTTTATTCAAACAGTTAAATGTTTAGCATGAAATTCCAGATGGTCGTCTATAAAGCTTGAGATAAAGAAATAGCTATGGTCATAGCCAGGTTGCATTCTCAGTTTAAGTGAGGAGCCACTGGTTTCTGCGGCTTTAAGCAGTTGCTCTGGTTTGAGTTGCTCTACCATAAATTCGTCTGCATCCCCCTGATCGACCAGAATTGGCAGGCCGGACATTTTTTGCGCCAGTAGTTCACATGCGTCGTAGGTTTTCCAGGTAGAAAAATCATTGCCCAGATATGCCATGAGCGCTTTTTTTCCCCAAGGAGATTGCATCGGATTTCCAATTGGACTAAAGGCTGAAATAGATTGATACTGCTCAGCATTATTAAGCCCGATGACCAGTGCGCCATGCCCGCCCATGCTATGGCCCGAGACCGATTTTATCCCCGATACCGGAAAATTCTTTTCAATGATCTGAGGGAGCTCTTTAAGAACGTAAGAGTACATGTGGTAATGCTCCGACCAGGGTTTTTGAGTCGCATCGACATAAAAGCCGGCGCCTTGGCCCAAATCATAGCCTTCGTCGTCAGCAACGTCATCGCCACGAGGGCTGGTATCAGGGGTAACAATCGCAATACCCAGCTCAGCCGCTTTTTTAAAAGCCCCGGCTTTTTGCATAAAGTTTTCATCGGTACATGTCAGGCCTGACAGCCAGTACAGGACCGGTACAGGGTTTGCTTTTGAAGCGTCTGGCGGCAAAAATATCGCGAAGCGCATATTGCAGCCTAAGGTGCGGGAGTCGTGGGTATACTGCTTGTGCCACCCCCCGGCAACTTTATTCTGACTTATGTTTACAAGTGTCATAGTCTTTAATCTTTTACGTTGGTGATGACAACCGCCGTGTCAATGAGAAAGCACAGCGATTGTCATCGGATTATTGAGGTTACTTATCCATATGGATAACAGTACGAATACTCTTACCTTCATGCATCAGGTCAAAGGCTTCGTTGATATCTTCCAGCCCCATGGTGTGAGTAATAAACTCCTGCAGGCCAAACTCACCCGCCATGTAGCGCTCTACGATTTCAGGAAGCTCAGATCGGCCTTTAACGCCACCGAATGCGCTGCCACGCCATACACGGCCCGTTACCAGCTGGAACGGGCGAGTGGAGATTTCCTGGCCAGCACCGGCAACACCGATGATGACAGATTCTCCCCAGCCTTTATGGCAGCACTCAAGTGCCTGGCGCATCACATTCACGTTACCGATACATTCAAATGAGTAATCCACACCACCGTCGGTCATTTCAACGATGACTTCCTGAATTGGTTTATCGAACTTTTGAGGGTTGATAACGTCAGTCGCACCTAGCTGTTGAGCCAGCTCAAACTTGCTTTCGTTAATATCAACACCAATGATTCGGCTTGCACCCGCCATACGGGCACCAATGATTGCCGACAAACCAATGCCGCCCAGACCGAAGATAGCGACTGTGTCACCTTCTTTTACTTTTGCCGTATTAAGAACCGCACCCATACCGGTGGTCACACCACAACCTAACAGGCAAACCTCTTCAAGTGGCGCGTCTTTGTTTACTTTCGCCAGAGAAATCTCCGGCAGCACAGTGTATTCAGAGAAAGTAGAGCAACCCATGTAGTGGTAGATAGGCTGGCCATCTTTATAGAAACGGGTCGTGCCATCGGGCATCAGGCCTTTACCTTGAGTTTCACGTACGGCCTGGCAAAGGTTGGTTTTGCCCGACTTACAGAACTTACATTCACCACATTCTGCAGTGTAAAGCGGAATAACGTGATCACCCACTTCAACGCTGGTCACACCTTCACCGACCATTTCGACGATACCGCCACCTTCATGGCCAAGGATTGAAGGGAAAATGCCTTCCGGATCGTCACCGGAAAGAGTGAAAGCATCGGTATGACATACGCCGGTGGCAAGAATACGAACTAACACTTCTCCTTTCTTAGGCAGTTGAACATCCACCTCTTCCATTTTCAGTGGCTCGCCCGCAGCCCATGCAACCGCTGCTTTTGATTTGATAAATTCCTGACCCGGTTTGATATCTAATGACATAGTTAATTCCTTAGAATTCAGTACAAGATAAAGTCCTAAAGATGAAAACGTTTAGAACTCGTGAACATTTAAGTTAGGCATATTTTAAATGTTTCCTATCAATTGATAATCCGGTGAAATTTAAAATATCTTTTACGTATACGTAATAATTGCTAAACTGTTAATGAACTAATTAATGAGAATAAGGCATGGCAAATTGGGAAGGTGTCACGGAATTTGTAGCGGTGGCAGATACACAATCATTCACTAAAGCGGCGAAAAAACTGAATACATCTGTTGCTCAGATAAGCCGACGGGTTTCAATGCTGGAAGAGAGGCTGGCAGTAAAATTGCTGCTCAGAACAACCAGAAAAGTATACGTCACAGAAGCAGGGCAGATCTACTACCTTCATTGCCGCAGCCTGGTAGAAGGGCTTGAAACCGCAGAGCTTGCCGTAACCCAGATGCAATCGACGCCGAAAGGGCTGCTAAAAGTAACCGCGCCTGTCGCTTATGGTGAATCCCATATTGCTCCATTGCTTTATGATTTTCTGGAGCTTTATCCTCAGATTAATCTCGAACTCAACCTGACTAACCTAACGGTTGATCTTATTGAATCTGGTATGGATGTCGCTATTCGTCTGGGTCGTCTTAAAGATTCCAGCCTGATCGCAAAAAGGTTAGCCTCCCGGCAATTGTTTGTCTGTGCCACACCGGGTTACCTGGAAAAATATGGCATCCCCCATACTTTGTCCGAACTGGAAAAACATAATTGTCTTGTTGGCTCTTCTGAATATTGGCGTTTTAAAGAAAATAAAACAGAAAAATCCGTTAAAGTGACTGGACGTATTCATTGCAACTCGGGGTTTGCACTGTTAAATGCGGCCTGTCGTGGTTTAGGCTTGGTTCAATTGCCGGAGTATTATGTTCAGGATGCTTTAGATTCCGGGAAATTAGTTGAAGTATTAAGCGACTACAGGGATGAAAAAGAGGGTATCTGGGCTGTTTACCCTCATAATAGAAACCTGTCACCTAAAGTCCGGTTACTTGTTGATTTTATGTCAGAAAAGCTGAATTAGCTTTGTTGCCATACACAAACTTGGAAAACACTTTTGCTAAATCGATACTAACAACTTTAATATTCATGATGGACGATCCTTTTCTTGAATTAAGTGGTAACAACTTAATTCTGGCGCATTGAAGCCGTTGGAGGGGCGTCCATCACATTACTACAGTTGCCTGTACCAACGCATTTTCTGCTCCGGCTCGGCTACGGCAGAATATCAGGATATCATCTGCGTAGCGTACGATTCGATGTCCTCGAGTTCGCATCGCCTGGTCAAACGTATCCAGATAGATATTCGCTATCAGTGGACTTATCACGCCACCTTCCGGACTCCCTAACTCTGTCGCCTGCTAATGTCCGTCAACCATCACCCCGCTTTTCAGGAACAGATTTAACAGTTCCAACACGCTACCATCGGTGACCCGTTTTCTGATGCTACTTATGATGAGCTCGTGGTCGAGTTTATCGAAGCATTTCGACAAGTCCATATCAACTAAATGTTGGCGTCCGTATCGACGGATGAACATCGTGGCCTTGTTGATGACATCATGACAACTTCGATTCGGCCGATATCCAAAACTTGATGGATGGAACTGCTCTTCGAAGATAGGGCTAAACAGGTCGTTCAGGGTTTGTTGGATCACTTTGTTCCGAACGGTCGGGATGCCAAGCAATCTGACTCCACCGCCTTCTTTCGGGATTTCTACCCGTCTGACTGGTTGTGGTTGGTATTGCTTAGTTTTGAGTTCGAGAAGAAGTTGGTAAAGATTATCACTCAGATTTGAGGCGAAGTCGCTCAGGCTCTGCCTATCTATTCCGGCCGCGCCTTTCGCTTTCCACACGTTTTTAAATCCTTTGTATAACTGTGCCTTATTGAGCAAACGGCCATACAAGCTGTAATAGCCTTTCAACGTCTTCCTTTAGGTTGTGTGCTGCGTGAGGACTGGATGCTTTCTTTTCGTGTCGGTCTGTTTCGCTCTGCTATCTAGCCTTCTAGCACAATGGCAATATACTAAAGTGAGTCAAAGCTACTCCCATGTACGGTTTTCCGTTTCCGCTCCCTCCCTTCGCAACACCAAAACGCTTTTGGCAAGTTGGTGCTCCATCAGACACCGTGTTGATGGTCAGCTCAGTATTCTCCTCCACACCATTACTGGGCTTCTCAGGCCGAGCCTTACTCACTACTACGGATTCATCTGCCACCTCACACCAACACCAGCCTTGGCTTTCACCTTGTCACTTGTGCTTCCGGCATTTGACCGGATGTGGTGCCAGGCTTCCCCAGTTACTGCACTGGCTCCCTGTCAGTAACGCCACCCTCAATCACTCAAACAGGTCTGACTTTGCGCTATTGTGCACGCTTACCCACCTGTAGAGCCGAATCAGGTTCACTTGCGTTGTGTGTCTCTGACTTCTTATGGCTTCCTTCAGACCTTGCCGTTGGCCAGCAACGCCCTTGCGATTCGGATTATCTTCCCCTCAGTCGGGGCGATTCAGGTTTCTTTCAACCTGACGTGTTTGCCAGCTTCGCTGGGCAAACACAAAAAAGCCGCACGAGGCGGCTTTTAGTAAGAAATAAAGCTTACATTACTTTTTTGAAAATATTGATAATTTCTTCAGTTGAAGCTTTTCTTGGGTTAGTCAGAGAGCAAGCATCATTCAGAGCATTAATTGCCATGAACTCCATTTTTTCTTCTTTAACGCCCAGATCAGCAAGTTTTTGTGCAGTACCAACTTTTGCTGAAAGTGCTTCAATAGCCTGAATACCAGCTTCTGCGGCTTCAATATCATTCAAACCAGTGGTATCCACACCCATAGCTTTAGCAATATCTGCAAATCGGGATGTTTTCTCTATCGCATTAAAGCGTGATACTTCTGGAAGTAGAATAGCATTACACAAGCCATGAGCTAGATCGTAAACTCCGCCTAGCTGGTGTGCCATTGAGTGAACATAACCAAGAGAAGCATTTGAGAACGCCATGCCCGCAAGGTATTCAGCATATTGCATTGCATCACGTGCTTCGCGATCCTGCCCATCTTTTACCACAGCTTCCAGGTTCTGAGCGATAAGCTCAATGGCTTTGATTGCGGATGCGTCAGTTACCGGTGTTGCAATGGTTGAAACATAAGCTTCTACAGCATGGGTTAGTGCATCCATACCAGTTGCCGCTGTAAGGAACTTAGGCATTGCAACCATGAGTTCAGAATCGTTTACAGCAATCATTGGCAGAATGTTCTTATCAACAACCGGGTATTTAGTTTCACCTTTAGTGTCGGTCACAATTGCAAATACCGTCATTTCTGATGCTGTACCGGCAGTAGTATTAACTGTAACTAGCGGTAATTGCGGCTTTTTAGATACATGTACGCCTTTTGAGTAATCGCGGATATGACCACCATTTGTAGCAACAAGCGCAATACCTTTGGCACAATCGTGAGAAGATCCACCACCAAATGAAACAACAAAATCACACTCTTTTTCTTTTAACAGAGCCAGGCCATCTTCGATATTTTCTTCAGTTGGGTTAGGTTTTACACCATCAAAGATACTGTAAGAGATAGCGAATGCGTCCAGCTCGTTTGTTAAAGCATCAACCAGATTCAGGTCAACCAAGCCTTTGTCTGTGACAATCAGAGCTTTTTTCAGATCTCTGGCTTGCAGCTCTGCACCTAAGTTTTTAATCGCACCTTTTCCCATCAGGGTCATTGGAGGCATATAAAAAACATTGCTCATTATTTTCTTCCTTATATGAATGAAAAGTGGTTATCAGTGAATTCCAAAACATTTTATTTTGTTGCTCCTTAGTTGATAATCCGCTTTTTTTAAGAAATTCTTTTACAGAATGAGCAATAATCAATGTAATGGATTATTGATATAGTGGTGACTTAATAATGGATAAACCAAAGGACGCTTAATTTTTGCAGGTGGACAATCATGTCGAAGAGCTTTAGCCCTTATTTTGAAAGAAACAAGAGACCGATTTTGGATCAACTATCCAAATATTTTAAATCCAGTAGACATGTTCTGGAGATCGGTTCCGGTACCGGACAACATGCAGTGTTTTTTGCCTCTCGAATGCCTCATTTGAACTGGCACACCAGCGATATGTCTGAAAATCATACCAGCATTAATGCATGGATAGCCGAATCTTCCTTGAAGAACATTCATACTTCGTTGGAATTTATGATAGGTCGAGATACCTGGCCTGATATAGATGTTGATGCGGTATTTACAGCAAACACGACTCACATTATGCAACCCTCTGAAGCCAAAAAAATGATGGAGTTAGTTTCAGAAAAACTCCCTGAAGGCGGTATCTTTTGTCAGTATGGGCCAATGAAAGTGGATGATGAGTTCACAACTCAAAGCAACAGGGAGTTTGATGAGTATCTTAAACAGAACGGGTTCGGAGGGATTCTCGATATTGAACAACTGAACTTATGGGCAACTGACTTAAAATTAACGGCTAAAGTAGCAATGCCTGCTAATAATTTTTTATTGGTCTGGAGAAAAAATTCAGCGAGTTAGAGTCTGTGTTCAAACAATCTTTCTTCAGGTATCCGTAGAAGCAGTAGTGGCTCATTCTGTCTGTGGCGTGAGCCGGTTACAATTTTGAAGGGTTCTTTTTCAAAACAATAGAGAAGTCGTTATTGTCATTATTTTCAATAATATAGCTAGTTGATGTTAAACTTTTACAATGGTTTAGCACGTAATCAGGATAATACGCTGTCAAAAGCTCACCTCCGGAAAAGGTTTCTGTATTGAGTAAGTTCAAGATCACGAATTCATTTGCCGTCTGATACATCTTATCTATCATTCTGAATAGATGGTTGTATTGACTGCTGTGGTAATTCAGAGAGCCGCTAGCTACGACAATATCGCATTTTGTCAACGTTTGCCTGGCAAAGTCCGCGTGAATAAACTGGCTGTTCTTCAATTGCCGTTTTCGGGCAGCCTTAATGAAAAACTCTAGTTGGTCTACTCCAGTGTAGTGAGTAATATCATAGTACTGATCAAGGTAGGGTTTAAGGTCGCTATAGCCACAACCCAGGTCAAGAACACTCTTATTGTTAAAGTCAGTTTGTCTGGCGATAACACCAAAGCGCGACAACTGGGATTCTTCGCTTTTCCAGCCAAGAATCTTATGTGGCTGGTTCGCCCACTCTTTGCATCGTTTTGTGTGGTACAAGTAGATGTTTAAACGATCGAAGAAATTCACACATGCCCCTACTGTATCCAAGAGGGCTGATATTATACACATTACATTGTAAGAGCCTAGCGCAATGAAAGTAATACTTGAGCTTTGAGGTGAAAGCAAAAGAGGTCAGGCAGTACTGAAACATAGAATTCTAATTCTAGAAGATGGCCTTTCTTTATTGATTCAAAACACCTCAGAAACTCTTTACAACCTGCAATTAAGCAAAACTTGATACGTAGAAATGTCCTTGATGTCCACTGTCGTCAGCTCATCAAGCAACGTCTTTCTGTGGACTTGCATAATCACGTATACGAAGGATGCTTGTTTAGGACACCATGTTTTTAATATAATGTCCATTTCCGAGCACGGACGGCACCATATCAACCGGTGCCATTCTGCTTTTTGCAATATCAAAAGTTATGCGAAGGGTAGATCCAAGCTAAAGCTCCCAACTCTCTGTCCTGATTCGTGTTATAGCACTTCAATCCCAACACTTAAGTAACAACGGCTCATCGTGAGCAAGATACTGGCATTTCAGTTGTCAGTACTATGAATAAATTCGCCAAGTGAAATTGATTAGTAATAAAGTTGCACACTAAATGCATTGTGTTTATGCTTGTTTTATAAGTAAAATGTGGTGGTTTATATGGCAAAAAGCAAGTATGCCCCGTCAGAGACAAAATATAAACGCTGGATAAAAGAAGGCCGTGGTAATGGCTGCGGATCCGATTATCTGCCTTGGATAACGGTTCGCGATGTGCCATCCGATGGCCGTTCTCATCGTGTATTCGGTCATAAAAGCCAGCGTACTCATCATTTGCTATCCGATTTGGAGCTTGCCGTATTCTTAACCCTCGAATGGAACTCCCAAACAACTGATATTCGCGAGCAGTTTCCACTTAGGCGCGAAGAAACACTTGATATTGCCCTTGATAGTGGAATCAAACATCCAGCCGAAGCCGGTGTAAAGACGTACATGTCATCCGATTTTTTGGTTGATGGCTTAGATCTCGAACTTCCACAGTATGTCATTCAAGCGAAGTACACTAATGTTTTAAAAGATCCCCGTGTTATTGAAAAACTGGAAATTGAACGCCGTTATTGGCTACTGAAAAAGGTTCCTTGGTTTCTGGTCACGGAAAACGACGTATCCCCAACGCTTGTCCAGAATATTAGCTGGATATACCCGGCTGAGCAGGATGAGATTGAGGATGAAGTCTTGTTAGACAGAACGGCGTATTACAGTGACCTTTTTCAGCAAAATTCCAATAAAACTGTCACTGATATCTGTAAGTTGACTGATCGTACTTACAATCAGCCTGATGGTTCTTCTATTTATGAAATCAGGCAATTACTGGCTAATCGCTGTTTCTACTTTGATATGTTGTCCCAACCGTTCCATCTACTAAAAGGTAAGGATTTCGTTGTTGAGAATATGGGGAACTTAATAGGAGCTCGTCATGTTTCGAATCAATGAGGTTCTGGAGTACGAAAACGAGCGATTCCGGATTTTGAGCCGATTCGGAAACAATTTTGTTTGGATATCGATCGATAATAAAAGCGCCTTCCCCAGCATTATTGATTTATATTCGCTGGATTTGGCGATACAAGATGAATCGTTACACCGAGTCGAAGATCCCTATTCCTATTTGATCATGCTCTCGCCTGAAGATGGCAGTACAGCTCAAGTAAAAAGAGACCAAAACTATAAACTGATAAGCCCTATCATCCATCTTGAAGAATACTATCAACCGAAACAGCGCGCTAAAGCCATTGATTTGGTCATGGCTAATCACAAAACAACCAAACAAACACTGTATCGTCTAATCCGACAATACTGGCAGAGGGGGCAGATTGTTAACGCGCTTCTTCCTGACTACAAAAATTCCGGCGCGAAAGGCAAAAAGCGCACTCCAGGCAAAACAAAGTTAGGGCGGCCCAGAAAGTATGATCCGGGCTCTGGGGTCAATGTTGACGAGTTCATCGAGAAGCTATTCAGGATTGCTATTCAGAAGTATTTGCTAACTGAAAAAGGTTATTCATTTCCTTATGCTCATCGGCGTTTTAAAGATATGTATGAAACCTATTTCCCGGATGTACCCGAGGCAGAAATTCCAACCAATTGGCAGATGAAGCACTTCTATCAGCGTGAATATACCCAGGTAGAAAAAATCAAAAGCCGGGCAAGTAAAAATTCCTATAACAAAGATATTCGACCTTTGACCGGAACGGCGACTATGCACGCTTTGGGGCCGGGCTCCCGTTTTGAAATTGATGCGACCATCGCCGATATTTACGTGGTTTCCGATGTGAACCGAGGCTGGATAGTTGGACGTCCGGTTGTTTATATCGTTATCGACGTATTCAGTCGTTTGATAGTTGGATGTTACATCGGTTTTGAAAATCCCTCTTATGTAGCTGCTATGCAGGCTTTACAAGTTGCCATGACCGATAAAGTCGAACTATGTCGCCAATATGGGATAGAAATCGAATCTCAAGATTGGCCCGCAATAGGATTTCCAGATGCCATTTTGGCAGACAGAGGTGAATTACTGGGCTATCAGATAGAAAATCTCGAAAAAAGCTTCTCAGTGCGAATTGAAAATACACCGCCGTTTCGAGGCGACGCCAAGGGTATTGTTGAGCGCAATTTCAAGACGCTGCAAGCTGACTTTACTCCATTTGCTCCTGGTGTAGTGACGGGAACCATCGTTAAAAAACGGGGTGGTAAGGATTATCGTCTTGATGCCAAGTTATCTATTTCGGATTTTAAAGAGATTATCCTGTCCTCAATTCTATATCACAATCTGTACCATGTGATGAAGACCTATGACAGATCTGCCGATATGCCGGTTGATTTGCCTTCCGTGCCATTAGAACTGTGGAACTGGGGGATTCAGCATCGTACTGGCCGCTTGCGCTCAGCTCCTGAAGAAGCCGTAAGATTAAGTTTACTTCCCAGAGTAGATGCAACAGTCTCTGATTTGGGGATTTGCATTTTTGGTATCTACTACACCTGCCAAGAGGCGATTGTCGAAGGTTGGATGCATCGAGCCCAAGAAGTGACTCGTCCGCAAAAAGTCTTGGTGGCATATGATCCCAACCTTGCCGATGAAATTTATCTGTTTCCTAGTCGAAACAGTGCCGAGCACTGGGTTTGTAAACTCTCCGGACGATCCAGGGAGTTTGTTAATTGCACTTTCTGGGAAGTGTGGCAGCGACAAGAGCAGAAAAAATTCACTCATGCTGAAAGTAAAGTCAGAGCTGATAAGCACAAACGAAAGCATGAGCAACGAGTGATTGACAAAATCAAACAAGCAGAGAAATTAAGTCCGGATACCTCAAGTATCCCGAATACTGAACGCATCGGTGAGATTAGGTCGAACCGAAAGGCTGAACTACAAAATGAACGCGACAGCAGAAAACCGAAAATACAAACAGATGTGAAAGACACGGCAGATATCATTCCTTTACGTGGTGTTCCAGAGGAAGATTATGACTACCCGAGTTATGTCGATGAGTTATTCGATGACGAGGATGATAACGAATGAGTTTGCCAAGTGAATATGTCACTGCCATTTATCAGGATACCGGCAATCCCTCCTACAACGGGAATCCGTTTATCGAGGCGTTGCCGCCAATCATGGAAATTAAGCAATTAAAAGAAGGATTGGAAGGCAAAGTTACTTTCTCGTTAAATAACCTGCAGGACAAACCACGACAACGGGCACATATGGTCGCTGCATTGCTTCATGATTTCTTTCAGCCTTTGTCCCAACATGTATTACTGGAAGAACGTATTTCAATCATGATGCGGCGTGGTTACGTTGGTCGAAACCTGTTGGATGGATCACTTAATAAGCATCTGCAAAATGGTTACCAGAGAGTAATGAGTGGTGATCTACAAAGTTATAAATTCAGAGATGTGTCAACGACAGCGCTCTGTCTGTCTCTTATCGGATGCTCAGGTAGTGGTAAAAGTTCAACCCTTGAGCGCATTCTGGCTACCTACCCTCAGGTCATCTATCACGAACAACATAACTTTTTTCAACTCAGCTATCTGAAAATCGAATGCCCGAATAATGGGTCGCAACAAAGTTTGTGTTTGAATTTTTTCCGTGAGGTGGATAAGCGGCTAGGTACTAATTATGAAAATACGCATGGCCGAAGTCGTCTCGGGGTGCCAACGTTACTGGCTCTAATGAGCCAGGTTGCGAATGAACGTGCTATAGGTGTCCTGGTTATTGATGAAATTCAACGCTTGAAAATTCGCAAGGCGGTTGGCCGAGAGCAAATGTTGGAGTTTTTCGTCGAACTGGTTAATACGGTCGGTATTCCTGTGATATTGGTTGGTACGCCGAAAGCTCGCCCTTTGTTTGAAGTCGAATTGCAGTCTGCAAGGCGAACTACCGGCATTGGCTCTGTTTATTGGCAACCTATGCCGCAATATCCAGAAAATCCGAACGCCAGAAGTGAATGGGTTGCTTTTACGAATAAGCTTTGGAAATACCAGTTGCTTAATCGGCGTGATGAAGTGCTTACCGAGGAAATCAGAGATTGTTGGTATGAGCTATCTCAAGGTGTTTTGGATATTGTGGTTAAGTTGTTTGTCCTGGCTCAGCTACGAGCCATAGCATCAAAACTGGAGCGTATAACGGTTAACGTTTTACGCTCAGTTTACGACGATGAACTTAAACCGGTACACCCTATGCTGAATGCTATTCGCCGGGGTAACCCGACCTTGATAGCCAAATACTCTGATCTCCGAGTCGAGGATATCGACAAACGAGTGCTTAGCCTTCACCAAAAAATCAATCAGATCCCAGATGAGCCGGAATTACCTTTCAGTAATAACGAACAAGCGATGCGGCTTTACAAGCTACTCGTTCAAACCGATTGTCAGTCTGAAATTCTCATTCCGTTGGTTGAAAAAATCTTCCGTGAACAACCCAAACTGACGATGCGCGAAATGATGCCGGTTGTACTTGATTGGTATGACGAAAGTAAGCAGTTTGTCGATCAGCAACCGAAGGCACCAAAAGCGACCGTAGTTAAACGTGCAGATTGGTCAAGCCTTGAAACTGGCGATTTGCGATTTGTGTATTCACAACTGACCAAGAAAGAAGATATGTACAGTGTGCTTAAGGCCAATAAACTTATCTTGGATTTAAAAAAGGTCAGTTAAATGCTCGGTTTCCCCGTTCCGTATCCAAATGAGTTGATTTACAGCTTGGTTGCTAGGGCTGGGGTTCATAGCGGAACCATATCGCCTAAGCAGCTATTGGATGAGGTTTATGGAGACCGGAAGGTTATCGCTACGGTCGACCTACCGAGTCACCTGGCTCAAATTTCCGGGCAATATCCATCGGTTTTAAATATTACTACGGCTTCACTGATATACCAGCACACGCTTTTCCCTATTTATGCACCTTTTATTGAAGAAAGAAAAAGACAGGCTGGTATGCGCTGGATGGCAAATCAATCCAAAGGGCTCATACACTTGGTTTTCGGAATTGCCGCTTCAATTGTTAAGCAGCCGAAGCTACTCAGATATTGTCCCCAGTGTTTTGAAGAGCAACTAGCCCAATATGGTGAGCGGTATTGGATGCGTGCCTGGCAAGCGTCAGGAGCCACATGGTGCCAAAAACACTCAACCCCTTTGTGTGAATTTTCTATTCAACCACATTACGAACATCGCCATGAATTTTATGCAGCGGACACAACACCAGATGACAGACCATTAAGACATCATAAAAGGGAAGCTTTACGCATCAGCCATGTTGTCGAACAACTTCTGCAAGTGGAACCACAAAAATCGCCAACTTTTTATCAATGGAGCTGCTATTACCGCGATTTGGTCGTGTTAGCCGGTTGTAACCGAGGTTCCAATGTAAAGCATGATGAAATTCGGGAGCGTATCCATTCATTCTGGAGTAGAAATTGGTTGGCGGATAACCAACTAACTTTGACGAAGCGAGATACCTGCTGGGCCAGAACTATTTTACGAAAGCACCGAAAATCGTTCAGTTTTATGCAACACCTGATCATTCAGTCCAGTTTACTAGACCGAGATATTTCACCATCTGACATTTTGGCTAACGTAAAGCGTTATCCGAAAAAGCAAAGAAATGTCCATTCGATGGTTTTGCCGAAGCAGATTAATAGAGATAAGAGAACCCAATGGCTGAGGCTATTGAAAGAGTATGGGTGCAAACACGCTCGATTACATGGCTCGCAAGGTTTGTACATGTGGTTGTACCGGCATGATTACGAATGGCTGATGAAAATTAACCGACGCTATGAGCGTCCGATCATATATGAAGATAGGCGTGTCGATTGGCCTAAACGAGATCGTTCGCTCGTTCGTCGATTATGTCAGTTGCGACAGAAATGTGAACAAGATGATTCTTCTCCCCGTATGACGAGTACGTTCTTGCTGTCAAAACTAAAGATTGGGGCTATGCCAGAGAGGAAATTTCGGTATTTACCTTTAACTAAGCAATTTCTTACCAAGTATTCGGAATCGGTTGCTCAATACCAAATCCGACGATTGGGCAATCAGTACATCTCACTCTATTTACAAAATATTCAAACTGAACGGTGGCGTTTACTACGTGGCTCTGGGCTAAGTGAAGAGCGTTTAACTCCACTGGCTAGAGGTTTTTTAACAGGAATAACGGAAGGTATATGGGCGATTACAGATTTAAGCACATCCCAGAAGATGCGTTAGTGTTGGGTGTTGGTTCGCTGTTTAAGAAAAATAGTAACGTGTTTTGGGGAATTAACCTCAGCTTTTCAAAAAAGCTTGATCGTCCATCAATACCCATTGCTGGTGTTCCATTGATTCGACGCTACAAATCATTAAGTGCCAATCAGTCTAATCAGTTAAAAGGAAGACAGTTAGCTTTTACCATTAGGGATGCTCAGCAGTGGGGCAGAAAGCGTTTAAGGGACTGCCCGGCTTTTCATTCAATGGGGAATGGGCACAATTCTGAACAGTGGTGCTTTGAATTTGATGTGCCTGATGGTCCAACTGTTTTCCTACCTCAGCTTGAACTAGCACGTGTTCTTTTTCTGCATGATAACTATATGTCCAGAATCTGTTTGGAACACGGAAAGCTGTCATCAGACTTCAATATCACCAATATAAACGGGCATTGGCAGATTGATGTGATGCCAAGTTCTAGCTATCCGATTGCCGCTTTTAATGATGAACGTTCACGACGATTCTTAAGTTGGATATTGATGGACCCTGAAGCTCGAACTTCATTTGAAAGTATTCACCAGACAATGATGAGAGAGCATACATCCAGTGGGCAGTATAAATTTTGGGATTTCTCTTTTACACCTCCTTGCTTAAATAGAACAAAACTAGAAGTGTCAGGGTGGCACGATTGGAACAGTAACAGCTTTTTTGTCTGGGAAATTAGAAGGGTGGAAGACTTGCCATCGAGTATGCCTGATGAACTAGATTTTTATCACCCTGATTTCAAAAGGCAGGTAATAGGTCAAGGTGGCGGAGCTAATTCAGGTAGGCCTAAACGTCCGGAAGAGCACGAACTTGATGATGAGGAAGAGGCTGACCCCGATAAAAAACGTGTTGTTTTAGATACTGAATCAGTTGGCTTGTCATTTCGTAAGCCATTCAAGACTAATCGAGTAACTGATAAAACTCGGAAGGCTAATCGCGGTAAGCCCGATGATAGTGAGTCTAATGAACAACTTCCCAATAAGTTATCTCCGAATGGTGATAATGTTACAGGTACAATTGCCGGTGCTGATTATGACGTTTTGAATGACGAAAGTGACGATTCATATTTATATGAAAGTAAATTCAATAGCTTTCTTGAGATGATCGAGCGATTGGAGATTAATCACAGGTGCAATACGTATCGTCATCCGTTAAGAAAGTTGCCTAAACTTTCCCGATGCACAAAACATATGATGGCGGATGATGCAAACCCGAGATGTTTGGCAGTCGTAGAATTGAATTATCAAGGGCAGATATACCACCTTGTTGAAGTAGATACTTCGGATGCGAAAAATTCAATATCGACCATGCTTATGAAGCTAAAAGATACCAGTGGTCTTTTTGATCAAATTGCAGAGTTGGAAATCCGACTGCTTAAAAAGTCATTATCATGGCCTCGTGACTACATTGAAATGATTTGTGGTGAAGGTAACTTTGATGGGGTTTCACATCCTCCGAGTAAGCACAAAGGATTGATTGATCCTGCTGATATCGATAGGTGGGCTGAGCGGGTTATTGGGTGGTTGGATGGCCGGTGATTATTATGTGAGAAGGCGTTTCTTTTATTGTGCTTATATGTGTGATATTTAATAATGATAGTGGGTGAGAGTTACTAATTTTGCTCGGTCATAAATGATGAGAAAGAGAAAATTACATGGATATATGGGAAATCGATAAGCTGACTCTGTTTATCGCATTTGTAATTCCGGGATTTATTAGTATCAAAGCATATCAGCTAACCTTTCCCGGAGCTGAACGTGCTACTTCTGATCAACTCATTGATGCAATAGCTTATAGTTCTATCAATTATGCATTGCTGATTTTTCCCATTATTTCAATTGAATCGGGAACGCTGAAGGATACATGTAAATCACTATATTATTTGTTCTACATATTTGTTCTTTTTATTGCTCCTATCATTTGGGTTCTTGTCTGGAAGTACCTAAGAACAAGAGATTTTTTTCAGAGAAATGCACCTCATCCAACACTAAAACCATGGGATTATGTCTTTGCTCAAAGAAAACCATATTGGGTCAAAGTTACTTTGAAAGATGGTTCAGTAATCGCTGGGCGATATGCTGAAAAGTCATTCGCATCAAGTGCGCCTGCTCCTGAGCAAATTTATTTGGAAGAAACGTGGATACTCAATGAAAAGGGCGGCTTTGAAAGAGCAAAAAAACAAACGGCAGGAGTGATAATTTTATCTAGTGAAATTTCACACATTGAACTCAGAAACTAAAGGAGTCTTTATGGCTGACAGTAAACCAATTAACGAAGGTTATATCCCGCAGCGAAATGAAAGAGGCTATCAACCGGTAAAACCAAGTCCTATTCCTCAGCCGACTGGTGAGCCTCAGAGTGGTTATATTCCAACAAGTGGTAGTGGTGGCAATCCAACTAATACACCTACTCCACCTGGAGAAGAATAATCATATTGTGACAGTGTATGTTATTGATTTAATTTTCACTTTGTATTTCAAGGTAAATTTAATAAGGAATATTTTAGATGGCGGACCCAAGAGCATTTATCAGTTTTGACTTTGATCATAACGTGACAGAAAAGAATTTATTTATCGGTCAATCTAAGAACTCGAAAACTCCATTTTCTATTGAGGATTGGTCATCAAAATCATCCTTACCTCAAGCGCAATGGGAAGCATTGATAAAAGATAAGATTGGTAAATGTAATATGGTCATTGTTCTCAGTGGAAAAACAATGGCTAGTGCAACAGGTGTTGCTAAAGAGATTGCCATGGCGAAGGATAAAAATGTCCCAGTCTTCGGAGTATATGTTGGCGGAGCAACTACAACCAGCAACTTGCCTAAAGGATTACAACGTAATCGTACCATTCCATGGGATTGGGATAAGATAGCAGCAGCGATTAAGCAAATGATGGGTGAGGGAAAAAACAAGAAGTGAGCTAATCATGAAAAAGGCACTGATTATTGGAATAAATGATTATCCATCATCTCCTTTGCAAGGGTGTGTTAATGATGCCAACACTTTGGCTACGGTATTAGAGTCCAATGGTGATGGCTCTCCAAATTTTTCAGTACGTAAAATTACATGTCCAAGCACTCAAATTACCAGACCTGTATTAAGAGAAGCCATCGAACAATTATTCTCAGGAGATTGCAATATGGCTTTGCTTTATTTTTCTGGGCATGGATATATTAAAAGCACAGGAGGGTATTTAGTTACGACTGATGCTACTAGATACGATGAAGGCGTATCTATGGATGATATATTAGCTTTGGCAAATCAATCACGAGCAAGAAATAAAGTTGTTATCTTTGATTGTTGCCATTCTGGCGCAATGGGATCTCCTAGTCTGTCTGGAAATGGTACAGCGCAATTAGCCGAAGGAATGTCAGTGTTAACTGCGAGTCGCGATAGTGAATACGCTTTAGAATCGAATGGAGCGGGAGTTTTTACGTCACTATTGATTGATGCGCTAAAAGGTGGGGCTGCTGATATTCGTGGAAACATCACTCCTGGTTCCTTGTATGCGTATGTTGATGAGGCGCTCGGAGCTTGGGATCAACGCCCGATATTCAAAACAAATGTAACTAGTTTTTCTCCTTTACGCGTTATACCACCTAAAGTACCTTTTGAAACATTACGGAAAATAATACAGTATTTTCCAACAGCAGAATCTGAGCATCAGCTTGATCCCTCGTATGAAGACACACAGGCCAGTGCTGATCCAGAAAAAGTAAAAATATTTAAAGACTTGCAGAAATATCAGAGTGTAGGGTTAGTTGTTCCAGTTGATGCAGAGTTCATGTATTTTGCGGCTATGAATTCAACATCATGCCGATTAACAGCTTTAGGGTACCAGTACTGGCGACTGGTAAATGAAAAAAGGCTATAGAGAAGAGATTAAACCGATGTGGCTATTGGAGTTATATCTAGTATGAAACTTTATTACACGAATTTAAGAGCAGAATAGGAAGAAATGTTAAACTAGTATGATACTTTATTTTTTATACTAAGATTTAAGCCCTTTGTATACTGCGGATTTCGATGCCTTCCAGTATGATACTTTATTCTACTCTCACAGCTGAGGTAGGAGAAGAATAAAGTCTCATACTGAGTATTAGTATCATACAAAAATGGCAGCGTTCACATCGGTACGCTGCCATTTCTAAAACGTTTATGCACCAAAGTGAGCTGAGACTGATACTAGAGCAAGTTGCATAGTTCATATTTTGCAATAATTAATCTAAAGCCAAAAGGCAAACTCTGCATCTCTAACTGTATAAATACAACTAAAAAAAACTTTACAACGCGTACATGTAAGAATAATATTTTGTGCGTGGGTGCTATTCGCCCATTTGCTTATTGTTTTTATTGTGTAACAAGCAGAAAAACGACGCTCTATTGAGCGAACCTGTGGCTATTAAGTTGCTAGGTTCTTGACCCGCATCCTTGCACCCTAATTCGATTTTTAGCGCGCGCCATGAGCGCTCCACTAAATATCGCAAATTTTGGTCGACGGTTGTCTGGCATTGATTAGAGAAGTCGGCTCAACGGTCATTATTAATATTTCTGTATAAGTACTTATTGGTCTGGCAGGCAACTTCGCCAAAAGCTAATAAGGAGACAATAAAATGTCTAAACTTGATTTAAATATCCGTTACACAAATCGAAAAGAAAACACAGAACTTACAGTTGAAGTCAACTATGAGAAACCTGAAAAGCAAAATGACCAGAGCCCGAAGGGATTGCGAGGACTCGTCGTAGACTACTTCCCTTTGGCTGTTAATGTTTTATTGACAATTATCGTACCAGTAATTACTGATGCTTTGTTTTATATGACTTAAACAGCTGACTTCTCTTTTTCTAACGACTGTGGTGTACTATGGATAAGCCCTTATACCCTTATAAACCTGTTGGCTCTATTGTGGCTCTAGCCAATACACTGGGTGTACACCCACTAAAACTTAAAAGTATTGCCAACAAAGTTGAAAGCTCCTATACCTCCTACGATCTTAAGCCGCACCGTTCTACAGGTAAGGTTAGAACAGTTTGTGATCCAAAGCATGAACTGAAAAAAATCCAAAAACGAATTAACTCTAGAATATTTACCAACGTTAAATTTCCTTCTTACATTCAAGGTGGGATTAAAGCGACGCAAGATAACAAACGTGATTATATTGAAAATGCTACCATTCATGGGCGCAGTCAAACGTTGATAAATCTTGACGTTAAAAATTTCTACCCAAATATAAAGGCAGACGAAGTAAAGAGTATTTTCAAGTATTTCTTTAAGTTTAGCGATGACGTTGTAGACATTCTAACCAAATTAACGACCTACCAAGGAAAGCTTCCACAGGGTGGTTGTACATCAAGCTATTTGGCAAATTTAGTGTTTTTTAACGATGAGTATCGTTTGGTAAGCTCTCTAAGAGGAAAGCAGATCAGATACACGCGATTATTGGATGATGTAACGATTTCATCTCAAAAACCGCTAGATAAAAACACCTGCGAGCTGATTATAAAGCAGGTGGCAGCAATGCTCCGCAAACATAATTTATCTCTAAAATCTCCCAAGACGAAAATTTCAGATAGGAAAGAGTTACATAAGGAATTTGAGGTTACTGGATTATGTGTCCGAGCTAGCTCTCCAAAAGTGCGTAAGCGAGATAGAAGATATGTTAGGCAGCTGGTGTATCACTGCGAGCAAAGTGCTATTCAGTCGCGTACCAGCGACGAGTATCATAGCCTGTGGAATAAAACATCGGGCCTTGTGGCAAAACTTGTTCGACTAGAACACTCGGAAGGTAATGATTACCGAAAAAGGTTGACTAAGATCTTACCCCTCTACGACCAATACCAAGAAAATAAGATTTCTAAGCGTTATTATACTGCATTAAAAGTACCAATAGAACAGCATGGGCAGTGGGGGATAGTTAGAAAATACAATAAGTTAATTTACCAGTTGGGCATACTATCTCGTACAAATAAAAACCGCGCTCAACATTTTAGGAAGAAATTGGTAAAACACTATTCATCAGTGCCAATTATTGAGGAGTTTTGGGAGAGTTAAATGACAAAAGTGAACGGAAAAGTTAATGCCTTTAATGATTTTAAGGGATTTGGCTTTATAAGGCGAGAGAAAGGAAAAGACCTTTATTTCACTATAGACGACTTTATAACGCAGGTTGACATTGATTCCATATCTATAGGAATGAGTTTGCTGTTTGAAGTCGTTAAGACCCCTAAGGGCCCCAGAGCTACGGCTATTGAAATACGCTAGCTACTAATTTTTCATGCAGTTAGTGTGAGAATAGTTGGGCGTAAATTTACCAAAGAATGTTTAGGTTTCTATATCTAAAATAATCAGAAAAGATAGAGTGCTACGCAAATCGTAACTCAGAATTGTCCAGAAACGTGCCAAGGCAGTGGATGATCAATTGTGATGCTCAAGACAATCAGTATGATACTTTATTTCTATCCTACAGTTGAGGTTGCGTAGTGTATTGGCTGATTTTCAACGGCTAATCACATTTCTGAACCGTCCACTCTATTGTTAACAATTTGACTCCGGTATAGTGCATTTCAAGCTCGAACGAGCGATTATCTGCGCTCGAAATGCAACAATTCACAGAGAGTTGATTGAAAATGAACACACTTTTTGCCCATCGTGGCATGTCATCGTTAGCCCCTGAAAATACCTTAGCTGCTTTTCGTCTTTGCCATACACATAAGGTGCAGTGGCTGGAATGTGATGTTGATATCCTTGGTGATGATACGATAGTGATCTCTCACGATGACACATTAGATCGTTGTACCAATCGCAGTGGTAGCCTGTATGAGTTGAGTCAACAGGATCTAGCGAATATTGATGCTGGTGGCTGGTTCTCTGATGCGTTTGCTGGTGAGCCGATCCCGACCTTTCGCCAATTTATTGAACTGCTTAATGAGCTAAAACTCGACGCTAATATTGAGATAAAATCCTGTACGGCAGGGTGGGAGAAAACGCTCAAATTAATTGAGGGCGTGATTGAGGGACTAAAACTGCTTGATAGTGACAGAAAAGTGATCATTTCGAGTTTTAATCATATTGCTCTCTATGAATTTAAACGGCGTGCGCCGCACTATCCGACCGCTTGTTTATTTACAAAAGAGACACTATCGGAAGATTGGGAATCCATTTTACAGGCATGCCAAGCTGAATATATTCACCCAGAAAATGAAGGATTGTCTCGTGAGCAGGTTGCCGCTTTTAAAGCCAAAGGCTACAAAGTGAACGTTTATACCGTCAATAGCCTACTAAGAGCCAACCAATTATTTAACTGGGGCGTGGATGGTGTCTTTACCGATATCGCTCAGACATTCCCTCGTTCATTCCTCTCTGCGACCAATTAGCTGCGCTAAATCGGTAGCTTGAGTGAAGCAAGTTATTGTCAGCAGAACAAAAAATCCCGTATTGATACGGGATTTTTTATAGAAACCATCAACGTTGATTGAGATTAATAACCAAGTTTCACTAGCGTTGCGGTAACGTCTTTTGCTGGACGTCCAGTTAACGCTTCGACGGCGAGATTAGGACGGTTAGTGAAAAAGCCGGTCACTCCCCGATCGCGATAGCGGATAAGATCTTCAGCATCATCTAAGGTGTAAATATGAGTCACTAACCCTTTTTGCTGATTCATCTCTATCATCCAAGGTTTAGCGAGATCCATATAGCTAAAATTACTCGACCACGAGTCAGCAAAGTTGGCTTGAGTCCCTGATGGGCCAACGCCAATTGCGCCATTGTCTTTAGCAAAATCTATCCATTCTTCATAAGCCGATTTTGATGCGACTTGCACTCGTGCGTAGTAAGCCGCCCAGCTTTCATCATCTTGTTTCGGCTCTGTGGGCTTCATATCGATATAACCGTCGCCAGTCCATAGCAGAAGGATTTTAGGGATGTTCGGCATTTCCGCTTGCAGTTGAACTAAACTCTCTTTTTCAAAGGTTTGCAAAATAACTTTACCTTTCATTTCCTTATCTAGCCAGCCGTGCTGTTGCAAGTTCGCCCTCAGATCCGCTTCGATACCGGGAAACAGTTCAGGTAATTTGGTTTCGATATAAAGGCCAGGTTGATGTGAGCAATTTTCAGCAACGTCTCTGACTTGATCTAAGGTCATTAATTGCAAGCCACGATAACTTTCTCTTGCGCGTTCTGGATAGGCGTTATTGAACCAAGATCCGGCATCTAATTTTTCTAATTCAGCCCAAGTAAAACTGCTTACTGGACTATCGGCTCGCTCTGGGTAAATCTCCGCAATATTGGTTTTATTGCGCAAATTATTATCATGTACAGCAATTAAAACGCCGTCTTTACTGCGTTGTAGATCGACTTCAAGATAGTCTGCCCCAAATTCACAGGCTAATTGATAAGCCGGTAAAGTCGCTTCTGGTGCGTTATAGGAGTCGCCACGATGAGCAATAATCGCGTTGTCTGGAATAGAAAGCGGTGCTGACAGTGTCGATGATGTGCTTGAGCAGCCTGATAATGAGAGCGCGCCAATAACGCCTAATGTGCTGTAGAGAAATGGTGTTGTCAGGCTCGTTAATGCGCTACGAGTGGTGTGGTGCTGCGAAGAAAGATTCAACGTAATACTCCTTTTAGTTGAATGAGGCTAAATAACCTAGTTTTGGTGTATGTTTTGGTTTATTTTTTAACATAAATAGAGCAAATATTCAAAATCGCGTGAGTTAGTAAGCGCAAGTTAGGTCATCTGCTTTTTGAACATGAACATGAACATGAACAAGACTTTTAGCTTTACGTCTTTTCGCGCTATGATTGAAGTGTGTTGTTTATCGTAGCTTGGTGATGATGAGTCAGAGTCCCCGTAATTTTAGTCGCCGTGATCTTTTTCGTGGTTTAGTTGCCAGAGGTAAGGCCGCTTATCATGAGGTGGATGATCAGCCGAAACGCACCATACCTCGTCCACCGGGGGCATTAGCAGAGGCAACGTTCAGGCAGTTATGTGATGGCTGTGGTCTGTGTGTTGAAGCGTGCCCAAGCTCCGTTATCCAGTTAACAGGCCAGTGGCCTGAGTTATGTCTAGATTACAATCATTGCCAATTGTGCACTCAGTGCGCGCAAGTGTGTCCAACCGGGGCGCTGCTGCCTGCCACGAAAACTGAGCTTTTACCGACCTTTGCTTATCAGTGTCATAATCGTTTATTGGGTTATTGTGAATTGTGTATTGAGCAGTGCCCAACTCAAGCGATTCAGTGCGAGCCGAATCAACAACCCGTAGTGAATGAGGACTTATGCAATGGGTGTGGTGAATGCCGTCCGATTTGTCCTGCTAATGCGATTGAGTGGCAATTTCGCAAATTAAAAGAAAACTAATGATAACTATTATTGTTACTATTTGATAGTAAATGTTTAAAAATGTAACCACTAATTACATTTTCATTGATAGTGATCATAGGGAAGATCATGCAAGGTTTGGATAATAGGCCGATACATTGGAGGGTCTATGTCCACATCAATAATCAAAAAACTATTTACGCGCCGTGAGTTTATACAAAGCTCTGCGGTTGCTTCTGGCGCAGCGATTGCTGCCAGTTCGATCAGCTTGCCATTTAATGCGCTGGCTGCACCAACACCATCATCCTCGCTGAGCCCAGAACAGATCCGTTATAGCGCTTGTTTAGTGAACTGTGGCAGTCGTTGCCCATTTAAAGTTCATGTGCGCGATGGTGTAGCCGTTAAGATCTCTCCAGAAGATGGGGTCAATGAAGCTATTTTTGGTCAGCATCAAATCCGCCCTTGTTTACGGGGGCGCTCAGCTCGTTTTCGTACCTATAACCCTGACCGTTTAAAGTACCCAATGAAGCGGGTCGGTGAACGTGGTGAAGGTAAATTCAAGCGCATCAGTTGGGATGAAGCCACCACCATTGTGGCTGAGCAATTGCAACGAGTGATCAACACTTATGGTAATGAAGCCATTTACTATCAATATGGTAGTGGAACGACAGGGGCGAATTTACAAGGCCGTAATACGTGTAAGCGCCTGCTTAATTTAGCTGGTGGCTTCTTAGATATGCACAATACCTATTCAGAAGCTCAACTTAACCGGATTCAGCCGTTTGTTTTTGGACAAGCAGGGAATATTTACGGCACTGAGCAACAAACGCTTTTTGCTGAGATCAAAAATTCCGACTTAGTGGTGATGTTTGGCCAAAACTTGGCAGAAACACGCATGTCAGGGGGCGGACAAATTGCGGAAATTTATCATGCTCTCGAACAAAGCGGCGCTAAGGTTATTTTGATTGATCCTCGCCGCACCGACAGCGTGACGGCATTTAATGCCGAATGGTTACCGATTCGCCCGGGAACCGATGCGGCGTTAGTCGCGGCAATTGGCCATACCTTAATCAAAGAAAATCTGCTCGATGAGGCCATGCTTAACCAATATACGGTCGGTTGGAGTGAAGAAACTTTGCCTGCCAGTGCGCCAGCGAACTCATCATATAAAGCTTATATTCTCGGTCTTGGGGAAGACAAGATTGAAAAAACGCCAGAATGGGCGGAAGTATTGACCGAAATTCCCGCGCAACGTATTCGTCAGTTGGCTCGTGAAATTGCTAGCGCTAAAGCAGCGTGGATCTCTCAAGGTTGGGGAGTGCAACGCACACAAAACGGTGAGCATGCTGCGCGCGCGATCATGATGCTGCCGATTATGACCGGGCAGTTTGGTCGTCCTGGAACCAATATTGGTACTTGGGGAGGCAGTGTCAATTATCCACTAGCGGGTCTGGCGATACCAAATCCAGTCAAAGTTTCGATTCCATGTTTTAGCTGGGTCGATGCGATCACGCGCGGCACCGAGATGACACCAGAAAAAGATTACATCAAAGGTCGAGATCGTTTAACGACCAATGTGAAGTTTCTATGGAATTACGCGTCCAATATCACCGCTAATCAGCATTCGGATCTTAACCAAGTCGATAAAGTGCTGCGTGATGAGTCTTTGTGTGAATTTATTCTGGTATGGGATAACCACATGACAGCCAGCGCTAAATATGCCGACTTATTATTGCCCGATGTTTCAACCTTAGAATCCGATGAGTTAATTAATAACTCTTATCAATCAGGGTCTTATCATTATTTGGTTCGCTTACAAAAAGCGATTGAACCGATGTGGGAAAATCGGCCGACTTACGATGTCTTGGCGGAAATCGCCGATAAGATGGGTTTGAAAGAGGCGTTTACCGAAGGTCGAACCTACCAAGAGTGGATTGAACACGCTTATAACCAAGTGCGTAAACAAGAACCGCATTTGCCTCCATTTGAGCAAACCGATGGTATGGGCGTGATTGATCGCCGGATCGCCGATAGCAGTAAACATATTGCGTTAAAAGATTTTCGTGATGATCCACAGCAACATCCGCTGAAAACGCCATCAGGAAAAATTGAGATTTATTCAGAGCAATTGGCTGAATTGGCGACTCAATGGCAATTACTGCCCGGAGATAAAATTTCGGCGATTCCAGAATACTGGCCAGCCGTTGAAGGTATCGAAGATAAACCGATGCTGAATAAATATCCGTTGCAATTGACAGGGTTTCATACCAAAGGTCATTGCCACTCAACGTATTCGTCCGTTGCTCAATTGAAAGAAGTTGCGCCGGATGTTTTGTGGATCAACCCTATCGATGCTCAAGCGAGAGGTATCCACAATGATGACTTTGTCGAAGTCTTTAATGACAGAGGAAGAGTACGAATTAAAGCGAAGGTATCACCACGCATTATGCCCGGTGTAACGGCGATGCCAGAGGGCGCATGGGCGCAGACCAATAAACAAGGTGTTGATGTTGGTGGCTGTATCAACCGACTAACCTCGCTACGGCCAACGGCGTTAGCTAAAGGTAACCCACAACACACCAATTTGGTCGACGTTAAGCGCGTCTGAGGAGATTTTTAAATGAAACAATATGGCTTTTTTGTCGACTCATCCAAATGTACTGGCTGCAAAACGTGCCAAATCAGTTGTAAAGATGAGAAGGCGCAAGAGGTAGGCCCAAAATATCGCCGAGTATACGAGTATACGAGTATGGTGGTGGTGAGTGGCAGAAAGTAGGCAATGCTTGGCAGCAAAATACCTTCAACTACTACTTATCGATCTCCTGTAATCACTGTGCTGAACCAACGTGTGTGAAAGGTTGCCCGACAGGAGCGATGCATAAACGGAAACAAGATGGTTTAGTGGTGGTTGATCAAGATAAATGCATTGGTTGTCGCTATTGTGAAATGCGTTGTCCTTATGGTGCGCCGCAGTTTGATGAACAAAAGAAAGTGATGTCGAAGTGCGATGGTTGCTATGAGCGAGTGGCTCAAGGTTTAAAACCCGTGTGTGTCGAGTCTTGTCCACAGCGCGCGCTTGATTTTGATGAGATAGCCACATTACGCGCCAAATATGGCGATACCAATGCGGTCGCACCCTTACCGGATCCGCAACTGACCAAACCCAGTTTAGTGATTAAAGCACACGCGGATGCCCGTATGACTGGTGATAAAACCGGTGCTGTTCAAAACCCTTCAGAGGTATAAACGATGCATGAATTACCTTTAGTCTTTTTCACGGTTTTAGGCCAAACCGCGGTTGGTATGATGTTATTGGCTTTTATTGCTGGTCTTGTTGGACAAATTACCAATGCTCAGCGTCATAAAATCAATCTGGTTGCCGTAATTTTATTTGCTGTAGGCATGGCGATTGGTGGCTTACATATGGGACAACCTCAGCGTGCGATTAATTTGCTGTTTGGTTTATTCCGTTCACCGATGAGTAATGAAATTGTTTTAAGTGGCCTCTATTTTGGTTGTGCTTTTTTAACGGTGGCACTCAGTGCTCCTCGCCTGCGCGATATACTGAAAAGCAAGTTTAACGTTACTGTTACCGATACATTGCACCAATGGTTGAATGGGATTGCCGTACTATTAGGCCTAGCTTTTGCTTGGTCGATTACGCAGGTTTATCAATTGGCAACCGTCCCGGCTTGGAATAGCCATTATACGTCGCTGCATTTGTGGCTAACTGTTGCTATCTCTGGTGGGATGTGTGCTTTAGCACTCGGTGCTAAACGACTCGGTGCGTTAGCGGTCATCGTGGGAGCGGCGATTTCGTTTGCAACTCGTACCGGTTATATGGCGTTTTTAACCGAGCAAGTACCGCATTTAGTGAATGCACAAACGATGTTTTGGTACACGTATTTGTTCGCGATGACCATCGCGCTGGTGCTTGCTTTGTGGGTCTTACTGAAAAAACAAGCCGTTAAACCTTTGCTTTTTAGCGGTGCGGCACTGATGATCCTTGGCGAGCTGGCCTCACGTATTACCTTTTATAACTTATGGTGGATAACCATGTAGTGGCGGTTGGGAGGATACTTTGAGCGTATTCTTCTCCTAAACAGTGTGTACCGTTCAGCCTGTGAGAGCAGCGACTTTAAGCGAATTCGCTGGGAGTTGGCTCACGGGCTGAGTACTTTTTAAAACAGAAAGGAAAGCCAATGTTAGCCATTGTTCCTCGAATCCTTGGTAGTTTATTTTACTATTCACCGCAGAGCGAGCCTGCGCAGTATGCGTTACACGATCTGCCTCAATTAGCCAATTATTTCTCTTGGAGCGATCCTAAGGTTATCGAAACCGTGTGCCATCGTCTACCAGAGCCACAACCTGAGCGCTTTAG
>NZ_VHTC01000099.1:0-964 GCF_013048685.1 Vibrio sp. A8-1 | reverse complement strand
GAACAATAAACTCATAATATCAATGAATTAGAATAGGAAAACTTCTAAATCAGACTAAGTTTTCCCATTAAAATTTATATATTGATTTTGCTGAGGCTCAATAAAGCATAACGCCCGCTTAAGGGGCAGACAACGCTACTGCTAATTTTCCGCATAACACTGTAACCACAAAAGCCAACGCATAGTAAAAATGCCACGCGTTGGCTGTCCCTCTTGAAGCGTTTGTTATAAGCCAAAATGTACGCCAAATGAGCTTGCCGAAATAAATGCACTAAAAATAAAAATACCATAAGAAGATAATATCATTAACACCGTCGCTATATTAAAAAAATTACCTAATCTAAACTTTTCTATATTATATAAACACTGAGTAAAATATGTTGTTCCTGCTGCGAACGCCCCTAAAACTATACCAACGCAAAATAAAAATGTAGACCTTGATAAACTATATGCTACTTCCGACGCTATGCTACTACCCCAAATTTTTCCCATAAAAGCCAATAAAGCCACAGCAGCACCTCCATTTATAACCATGCTGGCTTTCAACGCAGATTGCCCAGATAGAATAACAGATCGAAAAAGCTCTAAAGAATTAGTCGTTAAATTATTAGCATGTGCAATATTACGGTCATTTTCTGCTTTAAATACAGCCAAATCACGTTCTAGTTGCATTTGAGCATACTTTGTATATTCTTCATTTTCAGATTCAATTGAAGATAAATATGATTCAAACGCGTTTATTGAGATTGCATCATGCCCTTGCTCTTTCGTTTGCCGAATTAGCAAACGTATTTTCTCAATAGTCTTCATAAAAACTCCATTCTTAACTTAGGCTTATAACGCCCGCTTAAGGGGCAGACAACGCTACTACCAAGCTTCCGCATAACAGCGTAACCACAAAAACCAACGCATAATAAAAATGCCGCGCGTTGGCTGTCCCTCTTGAAGCGTTTGTTATGTGAAA
>NZ_VHTC01000098.1:0-986 GCF_013048685.1 Vibrio sp. A8-1 | reverse complement strand
ATGGAAGTTCTACGCAGGTCAGACTACGAAATTACAACGTTAGAGCTGCTCGAAGCAGGGGCAGAGCTTACACGGCAACTTCACCAATATGGTTATGCGCTGGGTGATTTATGAGGGGATCCTTCAGAATTGAGTGGGTGTTTTTCATTACATTTACATTCATCACATTAACCTCATGTGACTCAGGAATATCCTGAATTGATTGATCTATGATGTAAGAAAACAGCCGTTATTTGACGAGCGAAAGGAAATGGTAGGATAATTCATCCCCGAGTCCCAGCTTCAGCACTATACAACGTATTCGCAAACGCGAAAGCCACTTGGGTTAACACCTTAATCCGATGAAAACTGTCCTGATCTTGGGCATCTCTGGATGTCGTGAGATCAGTGGCCTATGTTTGTACAGGAGCCTCGCCTAACGAGATGCTGTAATTACACAGTCTGTTCATTAACTGAACGGCGCGGATTATAGGAGGGTTAGTTAAAAAAGGTCAATGTAAATATGCTTAATCTTCAATAAAAAATAAAACATAGGACAATAAATATTTTTTATTAAAAATAAAAAATACAAATTATGAATACATTAAAAATACAGAAAAAGGAAAATATATTAGTTTTGCTGTGAATACTTATATTATTGATGCCTATAGGAAATAACTAATCCAGACTAGAACACATAATTCATTAACTATTAAAATAATAAAACCAATAAAAACACATCGACAATAACTAACTAAGTGCATATTTTAAAGATATCAATGATGATTGTTAACAGCTCTTAATCTATTTCGATTTGGTGTTATTAAGCCATCAGTGTAGCCTATATAAAAATCCTAACCACCGCTAACAATGGTGGCAAAGCACTGAGGGATCCCCTCATAATTTCCCCAAAGCGCAACCGTACCTGAATAGATTTTGAGCAAGTATGGTTGCAGCTACGAGCAAGTCTTTCCTCGTTATTGCGTAGCCAGAATGCCGCAGAACTT
>NZ_VHTC01000097.1:0-1016 GCF_013048685.1 Vibrio sp. A8-1 | reverse complement strand
AACCTGAGATCTGGTTAAGCCAGAACTAAGCAATTACTCTCTAACAGCTCAAACTCTTGAGCTGTTAGATCTAGACTGGGCTTTTTATCCCTCAAGCAGTACGCGATTAATCCGCCCAACAGATTCAGGATAAAACCATGCATACTTCGATGGCGAGAATGCTCGATATACGAAATGTTCTTCAACTGGTCATTCACTGTCTCGATAATAAAACGTTTTTTCAGTAACGCTCGGTCCCATAAAGAGATAAATTTCTTCTTCATGTTCTTACGAACCGTGGTAATGAGTTCAACGCCCTTATCCAGAAGCTCACCTGTTAAAGCTTTGCTGATATAGCCTTTATCACCGTACAGTTTCCCCCAGATTGTATCAGCCATCTCTGGTACTGGCTTCCTGTCATCTTCATTGCCTTTAGTCAATTTGAGGGCGACAAGCTCGCCTAGGTGATTGATGATCAGATGAAGTTTGAAGCCGAAAGACCAGCCCATCGTCCCCTTTCCATGGCAGGCAACACCTTCAAACACTTTATTTCTTTTGGCTCGAATGATGTGGCAAACCTCAATCTTGGTCGAGTCTACAAACTGGATACCCGTAGGCTTACCTAGCTTTGATGTCAGATAACTGCACATTGGCACGACTACGCTAGCCGTCATACCAAGGAATCTCGTGTAACTTAAAAGGTTTGGAAAGTATTTGGTCAGATTACGGCACACATAGAGCAAATAGTAGCTCTTGAAATCTCGATAGTGGGATTGGTGAAAGTGAATAAGGATGGTCATTATCTCAGCTGGAGATAGCTTACAGGCCCTACGGCGCTTGAGTTCACCGACTTCGATGAGTTGCTGTTGCCACTGCTCAATAAACAACTGACAGAAATCATCGACATCACAGAAGGTTTCAATTAATTTGTCCATGCTCTTTCCTTGGAGGTATCTGTTCCTTTTGGTCGAATGATCAGATCGGGGAACGAGCAATTAGTTCCTCTGCCAGCTCAGTTTCTTATCCAGAGTTCAGGT
>NZ_VHTC01000096.1:0-1017 GCF_013048685.1 Vibrio sp. A8-1 | reverse complement strand
GCGTTGTCAGCCCCTTAAGCGGGCGTTAGGGCTATTCATCAAATCTTGCTTTTATTCTTTTTCTCGCTCATAATTGAAGCTATCAAATTGATAGGTAGTCCGTATGTCAGATAATAAACTTGAGGGAATAGATGAGTTCCCGCTGACCTCAGCGTCAGCAAAGAAACTTATCAATGAACTGGCAAGTAATCATACAGCGAGAGTTTACATTAGTTCTCATGCGAGAGAACGCATGGAACAACGTGGTGTGACTCGAATGCAAGTATTTCAGGTACTTAGCAATAAGCACAGTAGAATAACGGAAGCTCCTCATCAAACACCTAGAGGCGACTGGAAATGTAACCTTCAAGGTATGGCTGCTGGTGAAATCGTAGAAGTTGTTGTTTCCTTAAAGAGACACGAAAACGATCCATCTGCATTTGTTGTTACGGTTATAGTTAAGTAAAGGGGCTAATATGTATCACTATAAAGAATGTGGTCTACCGTATGTTTATTTAACAAATGGCTTTACTATCGACAAAGTAGAGGATGAAGAATTTGTTAGTATCGACAACCTTTATGAGTTGCACGCTCTTATCGGTAGAAACATAGTATCTCAGGTAAGGCCTATTTCTCATCAAGAGTTCAAGTTTATTCGCATCGAGCTCAATATGTCGCAAAAGGCGCTGGGTAACTTGTTAGGAGTAGACACTCAAACAGTTGCTCGCTGGGAAAAGGGGCAGTCAGTCATTCCAAGGACAGCCGATGTGACTCTTCGTGCATTGTATGCAGAGTTCAATGACGACGATAGCCAAATAGGTCTTTTGCTAAATATGCTTTCAGACTCAGAAATTGAATCAACAATGGCAGAGTTACATTTAGAAGAGCAAGACAACAAGTGGCGTGTAGCATAGCCCTAACAAGGCGTTAAAGAGGGATTCGCAACGCGTAGCATTTTCGTTATGCGTTGATTTTATTAGTTTTTAGTGTAATGCGGTGAGTTGGTAGTTGCGTTGCTCACCCCTTAACGCGGCGTTA
>NZ_VHTC01000095.1:0-1022 GCF_013048685.1 Vibrio sp. A8-1 | reverse complement strand
TGCTTATAACAAAGCGTTCAAGAGGGACAGCCAACGCGTGGCATTTTTATTATGCGTTGGTTTTTGTGGTTACGGTGTTATGCGGAAGCTTGGCAGTTGCGTTGGCTGCCCCTTAACGCGGCGTTATAAGCCACGAATAATAATTAGATTAGAGAGACAAATTAATGGGTGATTACGCAGATTTTTGCGAAAGTTATGGTGGAAGTGCAAGTGATCCAGAGTTTATGGATAGATGGTTAGAAGAGAACGTTTATCCATATGATGAAGAGCGTGAATGGTATTTAGAAAACGAGAATAAGCCACACTATCAATTATTAATGGATCAACTTGAAAGTGTCGATATTATGCTCGATTTGGAAGTTCCGGAAAAAGCAAAATTTAGCTTCTTAGTTATGGTTCATGCCCATGTTGTTTCTTCCTTTGAGGGGTATTTAGCGGGAGTGTTCATCCATCATGTTTGTAATTCAGATGAACTTACTCGGAAGTTGGTAGAAACAGATCCTGAATTTGCTAAACGAAAGTTTACTCTCAAAGATATCTATCAAGAAAAAGATGCGCTTAAAGTGACAGTGGCAACTTACTTGAAAGATTTGATCTTTCATGATGTCAAGAAGATCAAGTCAATGTATCAAGCTGTTCTAGATCACAAGTTTGGAAACCTATCTTGGTTGTTCAAAGCCGTAAAGTTACGTCACCATTGTGTTCATCGAGCTGGGTATGACAAAGATGGGCAAATGATAGATATTTCTGTTGAATCAATTTTAGAGCTTTTGAGGAACGTGAAAGATCTAGCAAACGAAATTGATGATAACATCGAGAACCTGGGCTCCAGCTTATAACAAACGCTTCAAGAGGGACTTCCAACGCGTGGCATTTTTATTATGCGTTGATTTTGGTGATTACGGTGTTATGCGGAAACTTGGTAGTAGCGTTGTCAGCCCCTTAAGCGGGCGTTATGCTTTATTGAGCCTCAGCAAAATCAATATATAAATTTTAATGGGAAAACTTAGTCTGATTTAGAA
>NZ_VHTC01000094.1:0-1071 GCF_013048685.1 Vibrio sp. A8-1 | reverse complement strand
CGTTTATTTTCAGGTCAATGCCGCCACTGTAAAGAAACAGTAAAAGCTCAAAAGCCCGACAATGCATCACAAGGTATTATCGGTCCCAATTTACTCAGCTACATTGGCGTTCTTGCTGGACAATATCACCTTAGTGTTCGGAAAATCCAATCACTGCTCAAAGAGCAACTCGGCACAACGTTTTCTGTTGGTGCGATTAGCGAAGCACAAACAAAAGTCGCTTCAATGCTGACTCCATTGCATCAAGCAATCAAACAAGCGTTAAAAAAGGCACCTTTGATTCATGCCGACGAAACCTCTCATCACCGAAATGATGAGCAAAGCCTTCGTTGGTGTTGGTTAGTGGCCAGTGATGATCTTGTCTATGAACAAATACTTTATTCGCGCTCGACCTCATCAGCAAAAAAAGTCATTGATGAAAACTACACAGGTATTGTGGTCAGCGACCAATGCCCAAGCTATAACTGGATAGCCGCAGACCGTCATCAGCTATGTTGGGCACATGTGAAGCGCAACCTTCAACAAATGGCGGATTATAGTGGTGGTGGGCATACTGCTTATATAGGAAGGCACCTATGTCTTCTGACGAATGTTCTCTTCCATACTCGACATCGTTATGAGCAAGGTGAATTGGATTATTCACGGTACTTGCGGCGAATGCACAGGCTACAAAAATCGTTCGATCATTGGTTGAGCAAAGGGACAGGTGTGATGGTCAAGCGGTATCGAGGGCGATGCAAGTTACTGCTCAAACATAGAGAGAGCTTGTGGGTTTTCCTCAAGAAAACGTCAATCCCCTTAACCAATAATGAAGCAGAGCGATGTATTAGAGGCTTTGTAATCCAAAGGAAAATTAGCTTCGGAACGACCTCAGATGCAGGCGATAAATTCCGTAGTCGTATCCACACACTCATCGAAACTTGCAAAAAGCGCGGCCTATCAGCAATGTCAGTTCTGAGTGAAATCATCACGTCAGTCGTTGAGAAGAAACCGTACCCGAACGTTTTTGATCTATAAACTGCACATGCTTCTTCAGGCATGGTAAGTCAAGATACCTCGGTGAACGCTTAC
>NZ_VHTC01000093.1:0-1113 GCF_013048685.1 Vibrio sp. A8-1 | reverse complement strand
AAATATCGAGTTCGCACATCTTGTTGTCTGGTTATTGATTTTTTGCGAAACCATTTGATCATACGACAAGATGTGTATCTACCTTAACTTGATGATTTTTATCAAAATCATTAGGGGATTCCTCAGCACTCAGCATAAGTACTACGTTTAAGCCAGCTTTGCTTAGAGAGTTCGAAAATATATGTAAGGATGCATCTAGAAGGCAATTTAAAGAGAGTAAGGCTGGCTCTCTTTTTATTCATATTCCCCATATAGAAACTTATAAAGGACTTAACTTAAGTGATAGATTTAGTGGTAAGATCAAGAACATTTTCAGTCGGCCCCATTTGTCCAATATTGTCTTGTTCTCAAATTTGGGTGTGGTTGAAACGCAAACTTATCCATATTTTGAAATTCACCCTTTGATTAAAGAATATCAAAATACAGACAGTGAACTCGAAGGTATAAGTATTTAGCTGGTGTTACCGTAATTTAACAAAGCATTTAAGAGTGATTCTCAACGCTAGGCATTTTTCAGTCCATCGTTGGGTTTAGTGTTTACGGTGGCAAGGTTAGGTTTAGTGGTTGCGTTGTTCACACCTTAATGCGGCGTTATGTGTAAGGCCAAATTCCAATAACTTTTTCTATCACAAGATATTGTTTATAAAGGGATATTAACTATGGTTAATGTAAATGAAACCGAAAGTGAAGATCCTAAATCACCTTGTAATAGGCATTGCAGTCTAGATGAAAATGACATTTGTTTAGGATGTTTCAGAACACTCAATGACATACTCAAATGGCAATCATCAACGACAGCAGAAAGGATTGAAATTCTATCATTATGCAAAAAAAGAAAAGAGCACTATTCGAGGTAGAGCTTTTCATTATTCAAAATATGGTCGGTAATTATTTTAGTGATTATGTGAAAGTCCAATTTAAACAAACACATAACAAACGGTTCAAGAGGGACAACCAACGCGTGGCATTTTTATTATGCGTTGTTTTTTGGTAAGTGTTCACCAAGCCCCTATTGACAGAAAAAGTGTGACACTCAGCACTTGATCCACTTTTTACTATTGAGTGATCATTCCAGTGCTTCATCCTGTTTGTTATGAGCAGAAAGAAAGCCCC
>NZ_VHTC01000092.1:0-1118 GCF_013048685.1 Vibrio sp. A8-1 | reverse complement strand
TAGCCCTAACAAGGCGTTAAAGAGGGATTCGCAACGCGTAGCATTTTCGTTATGCGTTGATTTTATTAGTTTTTAGTGTAATGCGGTGAGTTGGTAGTTGCGTTGCTCACCCCTTAACGCGGCGTTAGCCGTCAAAGTACATAAATAGGAAAGGAGTCCTAAATTGAAAATAGCATTAGTTACAGGTGGTTCAAAAGGTATCGGTTTACATACAGTTCTTCGGCTTTTGAAGCAGGGATATAAAGTTATTACATGTTCTCGTTCAAAGAATACTTGGTTAGATGTACTTAAAAAATACCCAGAATTAAAAGCTGTTGATTATCAGTCTGTTGATATTGCGGATGAGCAACAATTAGAAAGGCTATTTACCCACGTTGCAGAGCATTACGGTAAGTTAGACGTTGCTGTAAATAACGCGTCTCCGGCACTTGCTTCTCGAGGGTATTTATCTCAAGTAGAAGTCCCATTTCTCAAAGAAACACTTCATGTGGATTTTTTGTGCCAAGCTTTATGTTTGAGATCTGAACTGAAGTTAATGGAAGCAGGTGCATCCATAGTAAATATAAGTTCGGTTAATGGTATTAGACCGACACCCAATGCATCAATGTATAGTGCAGCTAAACACGCCCTTGAGGGTTTAACTAAATCTGTTGCCTTAGAAAGCATTAAATCTGGCATTCGAATCAATGCAGTTGCCCCCGGTGTCACTTGGACGCCTCGATGGGAAGAAAAGCAACTTGAAAATTCTCATATTCGCGCTGAGGTTTCAGGCGTCGTACCAATCAATCGTTTTGGTGAAATCGACGAAATCGTCAATGCAATAGAGTTTTTATTATCTGATAAATCTAGTTATATCGTTGGTCACACGCTGGTAGTTGATGGTGGGCTCTCGTTGGCATGACGGCTAACAAAGCGTTAAAGAGGGATTCGCAACGCGTAGCATTTTCGTTATGCTTTGATTTTATTAGTTTTTAGTGCAATGCGATGAGTTGGTAGTTGCGTTGCTCACCCCTTAACGCGGCGTTATGCGCTATAGTTGGTTGGAAGTTTTTTATACAAAATAAAATGGAGTAAGTACATGAGATTAAATCAGTTATTGGTTTCAGTCATAGCTGTGT
>NZ_VHTC01000091.1:0-1320 GCF_013048685.1 Vibrio sp. A8-1 | reverse complement strand
CCCCTGATGATTTTAAGAAAAATCATCAATTTAAGCTGGATACACATCTTGTCATGTGATCAAATGATTTCGCCAAAAAACAACAACCAGACAACAAGATGTGCGAACTCAATATCCTACACGATTCTCTTTACCAATTCTGCCCTGAACTCCACTTAAAGCGACTCAATAGCTTAATGTTGGCCTGTCGGGCTTTGCTCGATAGCAAAAAACTGACACTCACTGAACTTGGACGCAACTTGCCCAACCAAGCGAGAACAAAGCACAACATTAAGCGCATGGACCGATTACTCGGCAACCGACACCTACATAAAGAACGTCTTGCTGTCTATCGATGGCACGCCAGCTTTGTTTGTTCAGGCAATCCCATGCCCGTGGTCTTAGTCGATTGGTCTGATATTCGTGAACACAAACGATTGATGGCGTTACGGGCATCCATTGCACTCCATGGCCGCTCTATCACTCTCTATGAAAAAGCGTTTCCTTTATCTGAGCAATGCTCTAAATCAGCACATGACCAGTTTCTAGCGGATTTGGCCAGCATCTTACCGCCTAATGTCACTCCTCTCATCGTCAGCGATGCTGGATTTAAGGTGCCTTGGTTCAAATCCGTTGAAAAGCATGGTTGGTTTTGGTTAGGTAGAATACGTGGCAAGGTTCAGTTTGCTGAACTTGGCTCTGAGAACTGGGATCCAATCAGTAAGTTGCACACTCAGGCATCCAGTAGACCTAAAACTTTAGGCTACAAAAAACTCACTAAGAGCAATCCAATCCATTGCCACATGGCACTCTATAAGTCGTTACCTAAAGGCAGAAAAAACCAACGCTCGACACGAACTAACTGCCATCATCCATCACCGAAAATATACTCTGCCGCGACCAAGGAGCCTTGGGTGCTTGCGACGAACCTTCCCCCATCAACCCGGACACCAAAGCAACTGGTCAATCTTTATGCTAAACGCATGCAAATTGAAGAAACCTTCCGTGACTTAAAGAGTCCAGTTTACGGGTTAGGTCTAAGACAAAGCCGAACTAACAGCCCAGAGCGCTTTGACATTATTTTACTGATCGCTCTCATGTTACAACTGATGTTTTGGCTAGCGGGTTTGCATGCTCAAAAGCAAGGCTGGGACAGGCACTTCCAGGCAAATACGGTGCGAACAAGGAATGTATTATCAACCGTTCGCTTAGGTATGGAAGTTCTACGCAGGTCAGACTACGAAATTACAACGTTAGAGCTGCTCGAAGCAGGGGCAGAGCTTACACGGCAACTTCACCAATATGGTTATGCGCTGGGTGATTTATGAGGGGATCCTTCAG
>NZ_VHTC01000090.1:0-1371 GCF_013048685.1 Vibrio sp. A8-1 | reverse complement strand
GGCCTCTCGCGTCAGGATATGCCCAGGTGGGATTAGCTAGTTGGTGAGGTAATGGCTCACCAAGGCGACGATCCCTAGCTGGTCTGAGAGGATGATCAGCCACACTGGAACTGAGACACGGTCCAGACTCCTACGGGAGGCAGCAGTGGGGAATATTGCACAATGGGCGCAAGCCTGATGCAGCCATGCCGCGTGTATGAAGAAGGCCTTCGGGTTGTAAAGTACTTTCAGTCGTGAGGAAGGGGGTATCGTTAATAGCGGTATTCTTTGACGTTAGCGACAGAAGAAGCACCGGCTAACTCCGTGCCAGCAGCCGCGGTAATACGGAGGGTGCGAGCGTTAATCGGAATTACTGGGCGTAAAGCGCATGCAGGTGGTTTGTTAAGTCAGATGTGAAAGCCCGGGGCTCAACCTCGGAGTTGCATTTGAAACTGGCAGGCTAGAGTACTGTAGAGGGGGGTAGAATTTCAGGTGTAGCGGTGAAATGCGTAGAGATCTGAAGGAATACCGGTGGCGAAGGCGGCCCCCTGGACAGATACTGACACTCAGATGCGAAAGCGTGGGGAGCAAACAGGATTAGATACCCTGGTAGTCCACGCTGTAAACGATGTCTACTTGGAGGTTGTGGCCTTGAGCCGTGGCTTTCGGAGCTAACGCGTTAAGTAGACCGCCTGGGGAGTACGGTCGCAAGATTAAAACTCAAATGAATTGACGGGGGCCCGCACAAGCGGTGGAGCATGTGGTTTAATTCGATGCAACGCGAAGAACCTTACCTACTCTTGACATCTACAGGATCCTGCGGAGACGCGGGAGTGCCTTCGGGAACTGTAAGACAGGTGCTGCATGGCTGTCGTCAGCTCGTGTTGTGAAATGTTGGGTTAAGTCCCGCAACGAGCGCAACCCTTATCCTTGTTTGCCAGCGAGTAATGTCGGGAACTCCAGGGAGACTGCCGGTGATAAACCGGAGGAAGGTGGGGACGACGTCAAGTCATCATGGCCCTTACGAGTAGGGCTACACACGTGCTACAATGGCGCATACAGAGGGCGGCGAGCTAGCGATAGTGAGCGAATCCCAAAAAGTGCGTCGTAGTCCGGATTGGAGTCTGCAACTCGACTCCATGAAGTCGGAATCGCTAGTAATCGTGGATCAGAATGCCACGGTGAATACGTTCCCGGGCCTTGTACACACCGCCCGTCACACCATGGGAGTGGGCTGCAAAAGAAGCAGGTAGTTTAACCTTCGGGAGGACGCTTGCCACTTTGTGGTTCATGACTGGGGTGAAGTCGTAACAAGGTAGCGCTAGGGGAACCTGGCGCTGGATCACCTCCTTACGTAAAGATTGTGCATTGATGAGTGTTCACACAGATTGA